>NZ_JANCLV010000007.1:0-253820 GCF_024294965.1 Pseudarthrobacter humi | reverse complement strand
TAGCGTGGGGGAAACGCCCGGTCCCATTCCGAAC
This sequence comes from Pseudarthrobacter humi, assembly GCF_024294965.1. Classification (NCBI taxonomy): domain Bacteria; kingdom Bacillati; phylum Actinomycetota; class Actinomycetes; order Micrococcales; family Micrococcaceae; genus Pseudarthrobacter; species Pseudarthrobacter humi. The sequence goes on along the minus strand of NZ_JANCLV010000007.1, from coordinate 253,786 downwards.
CCGGAAGCTAAGACCCACAGCGCCGATGGTACTGCACCCGGGAGGGTGTGGGAGAGTAGGTCACCGCCGGAACATCATTACAGGTCGAGAGCCCCCCAACCACCAGGTTGGGGGGCACTCCCATTTAACGGCCCCTCACGGCCCAAACACACAGCTGCAGAGCCGCGTAGAGTTGGCGTCCATGGATAACCTTTTCAGCCACGCGGACGACGCCCTCCCCGCTTCAGTTGAGCCCGCAGAGAACCTTGAACCTGTCATCTGCACTGTCACAGTGCCGGGGCCGGTGGCGCAGGCGTTCGCCGGCTTCACGGATCACACGCACTTGTGGTGGCCGCTGGATTCACACGGTGTGTACGGCGCAGGATCTTACGTTGAGTTTGAGGAGAACCTCATCGTGGAGACAGCTGACGACGGCAGGACCGCCGTCTGGGGTTCCATAGATGACTGGCAGCCGCCGCTCTCCTTCCACGCGTCCTGGCATCCCGGGACCACGGCTATCTGGTCCACCGAGCTGCGGGTCGCGTTCAGGGCCGTGGAATCCGGGACCGAGCTGCGCCTGGTCCACAACGGCTGGGAAGGTGCGGAGGATCCTGCCGGAGCCCGCGCCGACTATGCTGCCGGCTGGCCGAAGGTGCTGGACCGCTTCGTGAGGTTCATGGGCGGGGAAGCTTAGGCCTGACGGCCGGCCGTGGATAGCAGTTTGGGGCGGACCCAGCTCAGGATGGGCTGAGGGGCCCGGTCAGGTCGACGGGACGGCCGTGCTGTTCCGGACGAGGAACTCCGTAGGGTACTCCCGGTCGGTGGCCGCTGCTGACGGTGGCGTGCCCTTGTCAGGCCGCTTCGCGCCGGCGTCGAGTGTTTCCAACAGCATGCGGGCCGCCAGGGCGCCCTGGCCGCGCGCATCCTGGTTGATGGTGGTCAGCCCAAAGACTTCGCCGAGTTCGTGTCCGTCCATGCCGATTACGGAGAGATCCTGTGGCACGCGCAGGCCGAAGTCGCGTGCGGCGAGGATGGCGCCGATGGCCATCTCATCGGAGGCGGCAAAAACTGCTGTGGGCCGCCCGGCCGCGGAGGCCAGGAGATGGCGGGCACTGGCGTAGGCGCCCTGGATGGTGAAGTCCGCGGACACGACCCATTCGGGGCGGATAGCACGCCCCGCGGCCTGCATGGCTGCCTCAAAGCCGGCGCGGCGTATCCCCGGCAGTTTGAAGTCCTGGTTCAGTTCGGCCTCGCCGGTGATGTGTGCGATCCGGGTGTGGCCCAGCCCGAGGAGGTGCTCGGTGGCTGTCCGAGCGAGGCGGGCGTCATCAATCCTGATGGTGGAGGCACCGGCCAGGGCGCCGCCGATGCCGACGATCGGGCGGTGGATTGCCAGGAGCTGGTTGATTTCGGTCTCGCTCAGGACCAGTGCCACCGCGATGACCGCATCCAGCCGCTTACGGAGCAGGAAGTCGTTCAGGACGCTGTGGCGGCGTTCCGGGCGGTCACCCACGTTGTACAGGGTGAGGTCGTATCCGGCATCGAGCAAGGTGCCGGACACGCCCTCCACCACGGACGAGAAGTACCAGCGGTGGATGGACGGGACCACCAGCCCCACGTTGTGGTTGCGGCCTGAAGCGAGGCTGGACGCGTGGTAGGACGGGACGAAGCCCAGTTCGTCGGCTGCCGCCTTTGCCAGCTGCCGGCTCTTGGCCGACACGTTCGCCTTGCCGCTGAGCGCCCGTGACACAGTGGCGATCGACAGCCCGGCGCGGTCGGCAACGTCCTTGATGCCTGCAAGTCCCACTATGCCGCGTCGCCTCCGCCAATCCGCAGCCACGCCGTTTCCCCGGACGCCAGGAAGCGGGTTGCGTCAGAGTCAGAGCCAGAGTCAGAGCCAGAGTCAGAGCCAGAGTCAGAGCCAGAGTCAGAGCCAGAGCCAGAGCCGGCGCTGCGGACGAGGACGCTGCCTGCCGGCATCTCCAGCGGTTCGTGGTTGAGGTTCATGAGCACCAGCGTATCGCCGTTCAGGTACGCCAGGGACGAAACGCTGCACCAGTCCTCGGCCCAAGCCAGTGACCCGCGGCCCAAACCCAGTTCGCGGCGCAGCGCCAGCATGTTCCGGTACAGGGAAAGATGCGAGGACGGCGAGGCGGCCTGTGCGTCCCGTGCCAGGTCCGCGAAGCTCGCGGGCAAGGGAAGCCAGGGATCCTGGCCGGAGCCAAAGCCCAGGTGCCGTTCTGTGCTGCGCCACGGGAGGGGAACCCGGCAGCCGTCGCGGCCCAGCCGGGCCCCTCCGGTGCGTGCGAACGTGGGATCCTGCCGCAGGTGCTCCGGAATATCGATGCCGTCCGGCAGCCCAAGCTCCTCACCCTGGTAGAGGTAGGCGGCCCCGGGCAGTCCCAGCATAAACAGGGAGGCGGCGGCTGCACGCCGACGGCCCAGGGCTGCATCCGGCTGCGGATCGGCCGCACCGATACCGTCGCCATCGCGCGGACCGGGCCCGTTGTAACCAAAGCGGCTGGAATGCCGGACCACGTCGTGGTTGGAGAGCACCCACGTGCTGGGGGCACCTACCGCGTCCAGGGCAGTCAGCGAGTCCGTAATGACACTGCGCATCCGGTACACGTCCAGCCCGGCGTGCAGGTAGGGGAAGTTGAAGGCCTGGTGCATTTCATCGGACCGGACCCAGTCGGCGAGGCGGGGGAGTGGGTCAACATTGGCTTCGGCACACAGAATGCGGTCCGGCCCGTACCCGTCCAGGATCAGGCGCCAGGCGCGAAAGATGTCGTGCAGGGCCGGCTGGCCGAACATCGGAGCCTCGTGGCCGGGGAAGCCGTCCGAGCTGCCGCCGTCGGCCCGGCCGCCCCAGGCGGGCAGGCCCGGGGCCTTGACCAAAGCGTGGGCGACGTCCACCCGGAAGCCGGAGACCCCACGGTCCAGCCAGAAACGGAGCACGCGTTCGAATTCGGCGTGCACGGCCGGGTTGTCCCAGTTGAAGTCCGGCTGGGAGGAATCAAACAGGTGCAGGTACCACTGGTCCGGCTGGCCGTCCGGCCCCGCGACCCGGGTCCAGGCCGGACCGCCGAAATGGGACTGCCAGTTGTTGGGCGGTTCGTGGCCTTCAGGCCCGGTCCCGTCCCGGAAGATGAACATGTCGCGCTCCGGGCTCCCTGCAGGGGAGGCGAGGGCTGCCTGGAAAGCAACGTGCTGGTCCGAGCAGTGGTTGGGAACCAGGTCCACGATGACCCGCAGCCCCAGACGGTTTGCCTCGGCAATCATGACGTCGAAGTCACCCAGGGTGCCGAAGATCGGATCCACGTCGCAGTAATCGCTGACGTCATAGCCGGCGTCGCGCTGCGGGGATGTGTAGAAGGGGGACAGCCAGACGGCGTCCACATCCAGTTCGGCCAGTTGCGGAAGTTCCGCGGTTATCCCGGCGAGATCGCCGATGCCGTCGCCGTTGAGGTCCCGGAAGGAGCGCGGGTACACCTGGTAGATGACGGCCGAGCGCCACCAGCCGGGGGCGTTGTCGGCATCGTGGATGAGGGTCAGCGGACCTGCCAGCGGAGCTGCGGTGGCGATCACGGAATCAACAGACATGCTCATCAGCCTAGTTGAGCAGCGTCATGAAATGGAAACGCTTCCAGTAGGTATTTGCTGATGCAATTCGGTTTTCTAGGAGAAATGTGGCTGACCTGTGGAAACGCTTGCAGCGGCCCGGGATTGTGACGCGTTTGCGACGTCGTGGCCCGCCCTAGACTGGGGAGAACGACAACGACGACGAACGGGAGGCTGCGTGGGCAGCTTGGTTGAAGAGCTGGTGGGCGCCATCGGCTCGGGACGGGTCAGTACCGAAGAGGAACTCCTCGCGAGGTATGCCGTGGACCAGGCCCCCATCATGGATTTCCAGCTCCCCGAAGCGGTGGTCTTCGCCGGGTCTGTGAAGGACGTGCAGGCCGTGGTCAGGCTGTGTGCGGCCCTCAACGTCGCCGTCGTGGCCCGCGGAGCCGGAACAGGCGTGTCCGGCGGTGCGCACGCGAGCAGGAACTGCGTAGTCCTGTCACTGGAACGGATGAACCGCATTCTTGAGCTCAACCCTGACGACGAGACCGCCGTCGTCGAACCCGGCGTGATCAACGCGGACCTCAACGAGGCCGCCGCAGCGCATGGCCTGATGTACGCGCCGGATCCGGCGAGCTTCCGTTCCTCCACGATCGGCGGCAACGTTGCCACGAATGCCGGGGGACTGCGCTGCGCCAAGTACGGCGTCACCCGCGACTCGGTACTGGCGTTGGATGTCGTCCTGGCCGACGGGTCCCTCATCCACACCGGCCACCAGACATTCAAGGGCGTGGCGGGCTACGACCTGACGGGACTGTTTGTGGGCTCTGAGGGCACTCTGGGGATCGTGGTGGGGGCGACCGTCCGGCTCAAGTACCTGCCTCGTGACGTGCACACCATCGCCGCGTTCTACCCGGACTTCAGGCAGGCCGCTGCCGGCGTCCTGGCGGTGGGCCGGGCCCGCGTGCAGCCGGCCATCATGGAACTGCTCGACGGCGGGACGCTGGCCCAGCTGGACGATCTCCACGGCTCCGACCTGAGCTCCCGCGGCCGTTCGCTGCTCCTGATCCAGACCGACGGGTTCGGGGCGGCGGCGGAGGCCGACGTCGTGCGTTCCGTCCTAGCCGCCGGCGGGGCAACGGTGAGCACGGAATCCACGGCGGAAGCCGAGCAGCTCGTGGAGCTCCGCCGGAACAGCCGGGGCGTGGAAGTGGATGACGAATACCGGGTGGGCGAGGACGTGGCCGTGCCGCGCTCACGCCTGGTGGATTACGTGGCGGCGTTGGAAGACCTCGCGGCAACACATGGTGTAAGCCTGAAGGTGGTGGCGCATGCGGGCGACGGCAACCTGCATCCCACGTTCTGGATCGACCGCCAGGGCAGCGCCGTGGACGCTGACGCCATGGCCCGGCTGAACCTTGCCCTGGACGCCTCCATCGAGGCTGCCCTCGAAATGGGCGGCACCATCACCGGGGAGCACGGGATCGGGCAGTACAAACTGCGCTGGCTGGGCCTGGAGCAGCCGGAACCCGTCAGGGAGCTCCAGCGCAGGATCAAGGAACTCTTTGACCCTGCCGGCATCCTGAACCCGGGCAAGGCCATCTAAAAGCCGACACCAGCTACCTAGCTGGGGGTGTGTTAACACGGCCGTGCTGCCACCGCGGCCCGGCCCGGCACGGCACCGGCTCCCGGTGTCGTCAGTCGTCAGTCGTCGACGTCAGGGTACTCTTCGATGGATTCGTCGGCGCCATAGCGGGAGGACTCCTCGGTTTCCACTTCGAGGATCTTCAGCATCGCAGTATCCGGGTTAAGCATGATGGCGGCTTCGTCCCGGCGGTGGCGCAGGACGGAGTCGATGTAGGACTGCACTGCCTCGGCGAGCGGAATGTGGCGGGCCTGCTCCTCGGACATGTACCAGCGGTGCTCCAACACCTCGTGGACCGCCTCCGCCGGTTCCAGCTTGCGGGACAGGTCGCGGGGGATCGAACGCACGATGGGTTCGAAGACCTGGCTGACCCAGAGGTGCGCGCTGTATTCCTCGTCCATCCCCGGGTTGTTGTCCGCCCGGAAGGAGTCCATGTCATTGAGCAGGCGCCGTGCCTGGTTCTCCTGGGCGTCCAGTCCGGTCAGCCGCAGCAGCCGGCGCTGGTGGTGTCCGGCATCGACCACCTTGGGCTGGAGCTGGATGGTGGACCCGTTCTGGGTGGTCTTGATGGCGTATTCCTCGACGTCGAACCCGAGCTCGTTGAGTCTCCGGATCCGGGCGGCCACGCGCCAGCGTTCGCCGATTTCGAAGGATTCCTTCTCCGTCAGTTCCGTCCACAGGCGCCGGTAGCTCTCCATGATGAGTTCGCTGGTGGCCACAGGGTCCACCTTTTCCTCGATCAGGCCGCCGTCCAGAAGGTCCATCAGCTCGCCGGCGATGTTGACCCGGGCAATCTCGAGATCGTACTCTCGCTGGCCGGTGGAAAGATCGGGATACAGCTCGCCGGTTTCGGCGTCCACCAGGTAGGCGGCGAACGCGCCCGCGTCACGGCGGAAGAGCGTATTGGAGAGCGAGACGTCGCCCCAATAGAAGCCGATGAGGTGCAGCCGTACCATCAGCAGGGCCTGGGCATCGATGAGCCTCGTCAGCGTGTCCTTGCGCAGCATCTGCGAAAACAGGGCCCGGTACGGCATGGAGAACTTCAGGTGGCGGGTGACCAGCACGGGGTTCAGCGGCCGCCCATCCAGGGTGGTCCGGCCTGTGATAACTGCTACCGGGACAACGCACGGGACGTCCAGGCGGGCCAGCTTTCGGAGCATGTGGTACTCGTGGCGGGCCACATGCTCGGACGTTTCCTTGATGGCGATGACGGAGCCGCCCAGGTGCGCGAAACGCACAATGTGCCGCGAGATGCCGCGGGGGAGCGCTGCCAGGTTCTCGGCCGGCCAGTCCTCCAGGGCGATGTGCCAGGGCAGGTCCAGGAGTTCGGGATCCGCGGACGCCGCCGTGATGTTCAGCGAGCTGGAAGCGGAAAGGACCTTGTCATCCTTGGCGCTCGCTGCCTCGAACCGCGGCAATTTGCCGACCTGCGCGTAGTCCGTGGGCTCGTCGTGCCACTGTGCACTGTTTTCGTCGGTCATGGATCAATTCTTTCGTACAGAGGGCGGCTGGCCTAAACACCGGGCTTAAACGCCGACGGCGGCCCATCCAGTCAGGAGGGCCGCCGTCGGTTAGATCTCGGCGCCGGTGGGGACTAGTCGCCCAGGCGCAGACCGGTCTTGGAGTCGAACAGGTGCACGTGGCCCGACTGCGGACGGACGTAGATGGTGTCGCCCTTCAGCGGGGGGCGGCGGCCGTCGACGCGTGCGACGATGTCGTGGTCCTTGCCGTCCAGCGTCGTGTGGCCGTAGACGTAGGCGTCGGCACCGAGTTCTTCAACAACGTCGACCTCGACCTGGAGACCCTCACCGTGAGAGGCCTGCTCAAGGTCCTCGGGGCGGCTGCCCAGGGTGACGGTGCTGCCGTGGGCCTCTTCGAGGATGTTGCGCGGCACGGGGTAAACCGTTCCGCCGAACTGGACGCCGCCGTCGACCACGGGCAGTTCGAGCAGGTTCATGGCGGGGGAGCCGATGAAGCCGGCAACAAAGACGTTCTTGGGCTTGTCGTAGAGGTTGCGCGGGGTGTCAACCTGCATCAGCAGGCCGTCCTTCAGCACAGCCACGCGGTCGCCCATGGTCATGGCCTCGACCTGGTCGTGGGTGACGTAAACGGTGGTGACGCCGAGGCGGCGGGTCAGGGATGCGATCTGCGTACGCGTCTGGACGCGGAGCTTGGCGTCCAGGTTGGAAAGCGGCTCATCCATGAGGAACACCTGCGGGTTACGCACGATTGCGCGGCCCATGGCAACGCGCTGGCGCTGGCCACCGGAGAGTGCCTTCGGCTTGCGGTCCAGGTACGGCTCGAGGTCAAGAAGCTTGGCGGCCTCACGGACACGCTCGGCGCGCTCTTCCTTGGAGACGCCGGCGATCTTCAGCGCGAAGCCCATGTTGTCTGCAACCGTCATGTGCGGGTACAGCGCGTAGTTCTGGAAAACCATCGCGATGTCGCGGTCCTTCGGCGGAACATCGGTGACATCGCGGTCGCCAATAAGAATCCGGCCGGCGTTGACGTCCTCAAGGCCTGCAAGCATGCGCAGGGAGGTGGACTTACCGCAACCGGAGGGTCCTACGAGGACCAGAAATTCGCCATCGGCGATTTCGATGTTGAGCTTGTCAACAGCGGGCTTCTCTGTGCCCGGGTACAGACGCGTAGCGTTATCAAAAGTAACTGTAGCCACAGTTATCAATCCCTTCACCGGCAGGTACGTGCCGGACGATCCGTTGTGAATGGTTCATGTAATTCAGTTATCCACGGCATTGCAGCCGTGTACTCCCCGGCCGAAGCCGAGGAGTATCACGTGACGCCGCACGGTTCCTGTGCGCCACATCACAACCTAGAGTATGTCAGACGATTGGCGTATTGGTGCAAATGTTACGGAGGTCACATGTGAGGTTGGACATGTCCCCGACGTTCAGTCACTGCCGGGCTCTTCTTCGGCCACCACCAGGCTTCGTTCCTGCAGGAGCGCTTCGAGCAGTTCTGCCACGAGGGCCGGTGCTTCCACCCGGAACTCGGCCTGGGTGAAGTCCAGACCCACCTTGACGCCCACATCGCCGGATTCCAGGCGTGCCAGGGCGTCCTCGTCCGTGACGTCGTCGCCGGCGAAGAGGACCGCAGTGGCCCCGGTGATCTGGCGCAGGAACGTCAGGCCCTCGCCCTTGGAGGCGTTGACTACCGATGTTTCCAGGACGCGTTTGCCGTCCTTCAGGAAAACGCCCTTGCGGTCCTGGAGCACGGAACGGGCCGCGGCCACCGCGTCCTCGGCAACATCGTCCGTGGCCAGCCGGGTATGCAGGACCACGCCTGCTGGCTTGTCCTCGAGGAGCGTGCCCGGTGCCTGCTCAACGATTTCTTCGAGGACACTGCGGACTTCGGCCAGCAGCCGGCGCTGGGCTTCATCGAGCGTCAGCTCCGCGGAGCCGGGGCCCAGCCATGCCTCGGCGCCGTGGCTGCCGATCAGCAGCGTGTTCACGGGGGGCGAGGCGACCGCACGCAGGCTGGCGAGGGCCCTGCCTGAGAGGAGTGCCGTCGTCGTGCGTGGAAGCGCGGCGAGTCCGGCGAAAGCGGCGGCCGAGCGCGGAAGCGGGCGGGCGTCGCCGGCGCGGTCAACCAGCGGGGAAATGGTGCCGTCGAAGTCCAGGGCCACCAGCAGGTGTTCCGTCTGGGCGATGCGCCGGGCGGCCTGCCGGAGTTCGGGGGACAAGGTGAGCGGGCCCTTGGCGGGCCGGGCGTCAGGAGTCATCGCGCACAACTTTCTCGTTCAGGGCGGCCAGGAAGTCAGCTGACCAGTGGTCGACGTCGTGTTCCAGGATCTGCTTGCGCATGGACCGCATGCGGCGCGCGGCATCTTTGGGCGGCAAATCGACGGCCCGCATGATGGTGTCCTTGAGGCCGTCGATATCGTGCGGGTTCATCAGCAGCGCCTGCTTGAGCTGGTCCGCGGCGCCGGCGAACTCGCTGAGGACCAGCGCGCCGTCATTGTCCTTGCGGGCGGTGACGTATTCCTTGGCCACGAGGTTCATGCCGTCCCGCAGTGCCGTCACGAGCATGACGTCGGCGGCGAGGTACAGCGCCACCATCTCCTCCACGGGGTAGCTGTGGTGCAGGTAGCGGACCGCCGTGTTCTGGATGGTGTCGTAGGTGCCGTTGATGTGGCCGACGGTGCCTTCGATTTCCTCGCGCAGGAGGCGGTACTGCTCAACCCGTTCGCGGCTGGGGCTGGCAACCTGGATCAGCGTTGCGTCGCCGACCGTCAGCTTGCCTTCGTTCAGGAGTTCCTCGAACGCCTTGAGCCGGTGCCGGATGCCCTTGGTGTAGTCGAGCCGGTCCACGCCCAGGAGGATGGTCTTGGGGTTGCCGAGATCCTGGCGGATCTGGCGTGCACGCTCGATGATCTCGGGGTTGTGGGCCAGCTCGTTGATCTGGGCTACGTCGATGGAGATGGGGAAGGCCTGGGCCCTGGCGATGTGCGTGATTTCGCCGTCCTTACCCTTCACATGCACCTGCTGCTGCTTGACGCTGGCGCCGAGGAACCGGCGGGCGGAGCGCATGAAGTTGCCGGCGTCGCTGGGGCGCTGGAAGCCCACGAGGTCTGCACCCATTAGGCCGTCAATGATGGCATGGCGCCACGGCAGCTGGGCGAAGATTTCCGGCGGGGGGAAGGGGATGTGGTTGAAGAACCCGATCCGCAGGTCCGGCCGCGCTTGGCGCAGCAGCCGCGGCACCAGCTGCAGCTGGTAGTCCTGCACCCACACTGTGGCGCCCTGGCCGGCATGGCGTACGACGGCGTCGGCGAACCTTTGGTTGACCCTGCGGTAGGCGTCCCACCAGGTTCTGTGGAACTCCGGCGGGGCGATGACGTCATGGTAGAGGGGCCATAGGGTGGCGTTGGAGAAACCCTCGTAGTAGAGCTCAACGTCGTCGTTGCTCAGCTGGACGGGCACGAGGTCCATGCCGCCGTGGCTGAAAGGATCGACGGTTTCGTCGGGGGCGCCGTGCCAACCTACCCACGCGCCGTCGGTCTTGGTCATCATGGGGGCCAGTGCTGTCACCAGGCCGCCGGGGGAACGGCGCCAGCCGGAGCCGTCGTCGCCGCTCTCACCTGGCGCGCAGCGGTCAACAGGCAGCCTGTTGGAGACAACCATAAAATCGTACGTGGCGGCCGTGCTGTGGCTGCTCCCGGCGGCGCCGGTTGCAGGTACAGCTGTTGGTTTTTCTTGGACGGGTGTTTGCATTGCGGCCCCCTGGGGTTGCTTGTGCCTTTAAGCCACCTTAATAGGATGGAATCTTCGGGGCTATTCGTCCGTTGGTTATTCGGGCGGAATAGTTGAAAGCGCAAGCTCTCAGATTTGTCCCCTAAAATGGTGGAGTCGCCACAGAGTGGTCCCCCTATGTCGATCGACCCAAGGAACACATGAGCCCCGCAAATGAAATACGTAAGTCCAAGGCTGAGCGAACCTCGGAGGCGCGCGAGAAGGCACGCCTGATCCGTGAGGCGCAGCTGGCGAAGGACAAGCGCAACAAGCTGCTGATCGGCTGGGGCATTGTGGTGGCCGTGGTGGCCATCCTGGTGGTAGTGGGTCTCGTGGTGACCACAACGATGCGGCAGAACGCCCCCATCGCCGACCAGGGGCCGACACCGGCCAACGGAAACGCCAACGGTGGCATCACCTTGCTGGCCAATACCGACGTCGCGAAGCTGGAGGCAGCCACCGTTGACGCAGCCTCCGTGGGGGAGCCCCCGAAAACCGCGCCGGCTGAAGTGGTTGCCCCCGGCGCCGCAGCTGAGGCCGGAAAGCCGGTCAAGGTGGTCCTGTACGTTGACTTCATCTGCCCGGTTTGCAAGAACTTCGAGGCACAATACAACGAGCAGCTGACGACGCTGCGGAACGAGGGCAAAATCACGGTGGAATACCGGGCGCTCGGGTTCCTGGACAACCGGTCCTCCACGAACTACTCGTCCCGTGCAGCCAACGCCGCCGCGTGTGTTGTGAACGAGTCTCCGGAGAAGTACGCGGAGTTTGTGGACTCGCTGTTCGCCAACCAGCCTGCCGAAGGCACCGCCGGACTATCCGACGACAGGCTCAAGACCATGGCCACGGACATCGGCGCCAAGAACATTGACACCTGCATCGACGAGAAGACCTACCGCCCGTACGTGAAGTTCACAACCAAGCAGGCCGCGGCGATCGGCGTCACCGGCACGCCCACGGTGTTTGTGGACGGCCAGCAGTGGGGCAAGGGTGCCAGTGCGCAGACCCCGTTCCCTGACTTCCTGCAGGCAGCGATCACCGCGAAGGGCTAAAGTCCTTCCACCCAGGGGACCTGCTTCCGGATCGATTCCGGGAGCAGGTCCTTTGTTTTGGCTCCGGTTCGCCCTTGCCGGCGTTTTTACGAGCGGGCGGACTTGGGCTAACCTTATCTAGCGCCTTGCGGCGCACGCCCCTCGGGGCGCGCCTCCTTAGCTCAGTTGGCCAGAGCACCGCTCTTGTAAAGCGGGGGTCGTCGGTTCGAATCCGACAGGAGGCTCCAGTTGTGGCTTTGACCTGCGGTTTTAGTCGGGACCCCATGGCGCGCAGGACCAGATTTTGTGCAGGATCTGGAACGTTTATGTCGGTTCCAACCCGTCCGCAGGGCTAGTAAATGGGCCTGACCTGCGGTTTAAGTGCAGATGCCGCTTACGCAGAGCGGGCGGATAAATTAGGAAGTAAGGGGCGGATCTTCGGTTCGAATTCCCTGGCCGAGAAAATTGGAGCTGACCTGCAGATTTACTTCCCTTGGCTGCCCGGAGGAGACCCATTCCGCTCAGGACTCACCCTTTACTCACCCTAGTTAGGGAGCGAAAGCTGCTCGATGTTGCCCTGCACACGGTCTGGCAATCGGTTGCGCCGCAAGCTGTGGTCAAAAGCGATAAGAAGCCGGCAGCACGTGGCACCGAAAATCCGATACTGAACCCTATGCCAGTAGCCGTCCCCCGTGTAAGTCGTCGTATGGTGAAAAGGCTGCCTGAAACCCTGGCGTGAATTGTCCCAGCGCCTACGACAGCAGCCAAAGTAGACATGCCTTTCTTGAACGCAGCCAGTAGCCGTCCATGGTCGACACATCCAGTAATTCGCGAGGACCTACTGTTTGAAGGCGGCGTCGAAGGAGGTGTTGGAGGGTGTGTAGTCGTAGTTCTTCAGGTTGGCGAGGGCTTCGGGGGCGCCGTGGAGCCGGTCCATGCCGGCGTCTTCCCATTCGACGGAGATGGGTCCGGTGTAGCCGATCGCGGCCAGGGCGCGGAAGGATGATTCCCAGGGGACGTCGCCGCGGCCGGCGGAGACGAAGTCCCAGCCCCGGCGCGGGTCACCCCACGGCAGGTGCGAGCCCATGACGGTGTTCCGGCCGGTGGGGCGTAGCTTGGTGTCCTTGCAGTCCACGTGGTAGATCCGGTCCTTGAAGTCCCAGATGAACGAGACGGGGTCGATGCCCTGCCACATGAAGTGGGAGGGGTCCCAGTTCAGGCCGAACGCTTCACGGTGGCCGATCGCTTCGAGCGTGCGGACGGTGGTCCAGTAGTCGTAGGCGATCTCGCTCGGGTGGACTTCGTGGGCGAACCGGACCCCGCATTCGTCGAAGACGTCCAGGATGGGGTTCCAGCGGTCCGCGAAGTCCTGGTAGCCGGCCTCGATCACGGAGACGGGGACGGGCGGGAACATGGCCACATACTGCCAGATCGAGGAGCCGGTAAATCCGACGACGGTGTCCACGCCGAGGGCTTTGGCCAGCCGGGCGGTGTGCTTCATTTCCTCGGCGGCGCGTTGGCGGACACCCTCGGGATCCCCGTCGCCCCAGACCTTCGCGCCCACGATCGCTTCGTGGCGGAAATCGATGGGGTCATCGCACACGGCCTGGCCCTTGAGGTGGTTGGAGATGGCCCAGACCTTGAGGTTGTACTTCTCCAGGACGGCGAGTTTGGACTCGACGTAGCCGGGTTCGTCCCAGCGCCAGGCATCCAGATGGTCCCCGGACACGGCGATTTCCAGGCCGTCGTAGCCCCAGCCGGAAGCCAGCTTGGCGACTTCCTCGAAGGGGAGGTCGGCCCACTGGCCAGTGAACAGGGTATAGGGGCGGGGCATGTCAGGCTCCTTGGGGTCGGCAGGCATCAGGTGAGCGGCGTGAGGGGGGTTACGGCGAACGGTACTGCCAAGAGCGGTTCCACTCCCTTCACGAACTTCTTTACATGGTCTTCCTTGTTATGGGCTTCGAGATCCTCTTTACGAGCCCAGCCTTCGAAGAGGACGAAGGTGCCGGGTCGCTGTCCGTCGGAGAAAACGGTGTATTCCAGGCATCCTGGGTCGTTCCGGCTTAGCTTCTGCAGAGCGTGGAGGGCTTTTTGGAGGTTGTCTTCGTGCCCTGCTTTGGCGATGAAGACCGGCATTAGCCAGACTTCTGCCGCCTCCTGGCGGGTTGGGAGGGGATGGGGCATTTCATCTTTCTTGGTGATGGTCCTGTCCGGGAGGGACGGTTTTTGCCGTCCCTCCCGGACTAGGTCAAGCGGTGATCTGCGGAACTTCGACCCATGACTCTTTCGCGGCGGATTCGACGATTGCGTCGTCGATGAGGGCGACCTGGTAGCCGTCTGCGAAGTTGGGGCTTACGCTGCCGCCTTCTGAGATGGCCTTGAAGAAGTCGTAGGCTTCGATGATCTTCGTTTCGCCGTATCCGATGCCGAGGGCAGGGATAGGCCAAAGTCCTTCTCCGTAGGGGTGTGCGGGCCCGGTGTAAACCGTTCGGAATCCCCGGCGGTCATCGGGGTCTGAAGCGAAGCAGACCTGCAGTTCATCGCGCCGCTCGTAGTTGAACACGATGCTGCCTTCGGTTCCGTGGATTTCGAAGGTGATGTAGTTGTTCCGGCCGTGGGCGTTGCGGGTTGCTTCCACGGAACCCACGGCACCGTTGGCAAAGCGGATCATAGTCATGACTTCGTCGTCCACGTCAACCTGGCCACGGGGGCCTTCTCCGCCCCGTACCGTGCCAAGCGCGTCAGCACCTCCGGTTTGGAGCGGCCGCTCGGGGATCCAGGTAGATAGTAAGGCATTGACGGCGCTGAACTCGCCGACCAGGTACCTTGCCATGTCAATGACGTGGGTTGCGATGTCGCCGAGGGCACCCGAACCTGCGATGGATTTCTGGAAGCGCCAGGACAACGGGGAATTGGGGTCCGCGCTCCAGTCTTGCAGGTAGGTGCCACGGAAGTTGAGGATTTGTCCGATTGCCCCTTCTTCGATGTATTTCTTTGCCAGCGCGACTGCGGGTGTGCGCCGGTAGTTGAAGGCGACCATGTGGACGATGTTTTTGTCTTTGACAGCGTCGTACATCGCTTTGGATTCCTCGCCCGTACGCGCCAAGGGCTTTTCACAGATGATGTGCTTGCCTGCTTCGGCGGCGGCGATGGCAATTTCGGCGTGGAGGTGGTTGGGCGTGGCGATGTCGACGACGTGGATGTCTGGATCTTCGATGATGCTGCGCCAGTCTGCGGTGGAGTTCTCGAAACCGAAGCGGCGGGCCGCTTCCGCAGCGAGATCCGGGTTGGCTTCAGCGATGACTTTGCGGACTGGGAGTGCCGGTGCAGGCCAAAAGTACATAGGCATAGCGGCGTAGGCCAGGGAGTGAGCCTTGCCCATGAAGCCGCCTCCGATGAGGCCAACGTTGAGGTTTTGCATGTGTATCTTGTTCCTTCCGGAAGGCGGGGCAGTTGCGGTCTATGGCAGCCCCTGCGGTTGAAAAACTAGTTAGAGAGGAGCTTTTCCAGGTATTTCTTGCTCAGTTCTGCTGCGGCTCGGGGGTCGCCGTCGTAGTTGTCGAGTTCGACCATTAGCCAGCTGTCGTATCCGCTTTCGCGGATTGCGGCGATGATGTCGGGAAAGTCGAGCTCGCCCTGTCCCAGTGGCAGGAAATTGAAAGGGTCCTTCTGAAAGTCCTTGAGGTGGACGTGCCGGATCCTGTCTGGGTACTTCCGGATGACTGCGGCCGGGTCCGCCCCGCCGGCTGCAAGGTGTGCGGTGTCCGGGCAGAAGCCGATTCGGGTGAGCGGCATCAGCCTGTCCAGTTCTTCCGGGCTTTCGACGATGGTGCTCAGGTGCGGGTGGTAGCTTGCCGACAGGCCGAAGCTTTCCGCGATGTCCGTTACCCTGTCAAGAGCCTCACCGAGGCGTTGGTAGTCTTCGTCGGTGGTGCCGGCCGCGCGGCGTGCTCCGCCTCCTACTACAAGCCGTTCTGCTCCAAAGTTGGCAGCCAATTCGGCGGCACGGTGGATCCGGTGCAGCTCGTCGGGAAGTATGTCGGCGTAGATAAAGTTCGCCCCGGTGTAGACGCTTGCGAGTTCGACTCCGGCGGTACCCAGAATTTCCTTGAGTTCTTCGGGCTTCTCCGCGTATTCCGCGAGGTTGCCGTCAAACATTTCCACACCCTGGTAGCCGACCGATGCGATGTCCTGGATTGCGTCCCGCATAGACCCGTGGGTCATGTAGAAAAGGTCCTTGACGCTCGTCACGCCCTGCGGGTGGCCAACGACGCCGCCCCAGGTGATGGAACAGTATCCAAGTTTCATTGCTTTTGCCTTTCAGCTGCGGAGGAAGACTTGAGTAATTCGAATGGGGCGTCAGTGCCGGAAACATCGACCCACGTTTGCTGCGCAGCGGAGGCAACCACTGCATCGGTAATGAGGGCTGCGCGCAGGCCGTCCCGGAACGTGGGCAGGCCTTCGGGCGTCAGCCCCTGGATAGCTGCGTATACGTCGGCGACGAAGGAGTTGAAGCTGTCCTGGTATCCCTGGGGGTGGCCCGGTGGGAGTTTGGCGTACCGCCGGCCGCCAGGAGTTGTTAGCGTTTGCGGGCCGACGGCGATTTCGGAGCTGGACTCTGTAGTGCCCACGTGCAGGGTGTCCGGCCGCTCCTGGTTGAAGCTGAATGACGCTTCGGTTCCGTCAAAGGAGAACCACAGGCGGTTTTTGCGGCCGGGGCTGACCTGGCTGACCACCAGGGATCCTGTGGCACCCTTGTCCGTCTCGAACAGGAGCGTGGCGCCGTCCTCGGTAGCAACGGAGGACAACCGCCCGCCGGTTTTGCGTTGGTCGTATGCCCGGCTGGTCTTCGCCACAAGCCTGGTGATTCTGTGTCCGGTGGTGAACTCCATCAGGTCACACCAGTGCACGCCGATGTCACCGAACGCCCTGGAGGCTCCTCCGATCGTTGAATCGACCCGCCAGTTCGTGGCTTCCGCGCCGACCAGCCAATCCTGTAGGTAGGAACCGTGCAGGAGCCAGAGCCGGCCGGCGTCGCCGCGGAGGATACGGTCGCGGGCCTCGCGGACGGCCGGATAGAACCGGTAGACGAACGGGACGCCGGTGACGACACCTGCCCGATCGGCGAGGTCCGTCAGTTCCCGGGCGTCCTCAACGCTGGTGGCGAGGGGCTTCTCGCAGACAACCGGTTTCCCTGCTGCGATGGCCTTGCGTGCGAGGTCGGCATGAGTCGCGTTCGGGGTGCAGATGTGGATGACATCCACATCTGCACGTGCGATCAGTGCTTCAGGAGATTCAGCTGCGGTTCGGGCGCCGAGCGCGGATGCCGAGGCTTCGGCGGAAGCCAGGCTGCTCCCGGCGACTGCAATGACTTCACCGCCTGCTGCGCGTACCGCGTGGGCGTGGACAGAACCCATAAACCCTGTTCCGATAATTCCTGCTCGTAGTTCGAGGGTCACGGTTGCTACTTCTTCCGGGCCATAGCGACGGCCAGGATGATGATGGCGCCGCGGACAACCTGCTGCTGGCTGCTGTCCAGCCCGGCGAGGATCAGCCCGTTGTTGATCAGGCCGATCAGCAGGGCGCCGAAGAGGGTGCCGATGATGGAGCCGAACCCGCCGAAGAGGCTGGTTCCACCCAGGATGACGGCGGCGATGGCAGAGAGTTCGTCTCCCGACCCCCACTGGAACCGTCCGGACTGGAGGCGGCCGGCGTAGAGCATGCCGGCGACGCTTGCCGCCACGGCCGAGATAAGGAGCACCTGGAATTTGATGCGCTTGGTGTTGATGCCGGTGAAGTCCGCGGCATTGCGGTTGCCTCCCGTGGCCAGGACCTGGCGGCCGAACCGGGTGCGGTTCAGTACGACGGCGCCGATGGCAACAAAGATGGCACTCCAGACCACCAGCCCCGGAACGGGGCCGAAGTTGCCGGATCCGAACAGCATGTTGAATGTGTCGTTCAGGATCGGCTGGGGCGCCGAGGCTGTGATCCATTGGGCGACGCCGACCGCTATCCCCAGCATGCCGAGCGTCACCAGGAAGGACGGGATGCCGAGGAGGCTAACAAGCGCGCCATTGATTGATCCGACCACGAGCCCGACGGCGAGGCCTGCGAGGATGCCTGGAACCAGTCCCCACTGGGACAGCGCCATCGCGGTGCAGACACTGGAGAGGCCAGCCACGGATCCGACGCTCAGGTCGATCTCCGCGCATGCGATCACGTAGGTCATGCCGACGGCGATGACGGTGATGGTGGCCGTCTGCCGGAAGATGTTCAGCAGATTGTTAGGCGACAGGAAGCCCTGGTCGCGCAGCAGGATGGCGAAGAAAATGAAGACGACGACGAAGCCGATGTAGATGACGTAGCGCCGCCAGTCGAGTTCTTTCAGGACGGTGCCGAAATTGCGGGCCGCGGTGTCCCGGGGCGCGATGGTGTTTGCCTTGCTCACTGTTCAGACTCCCTGGACTGCAAGTTGGAGATATTCCTCGTCAGCGATCTCGCTGCGGGGAATGTCGCGGATGATGGAGCCGTCCTTGAGGACGAGGACGCGGTCGCTGACCGCGAGTAGTTCGGGGTACTCGGAGGAGATGACGATGACGGCTTTGCCGGCACTTGCCAGCTCACGGATCATGTCCAGGATTTCGCTTTTGGTGCCGATGTCCACGCCGGCCGTGGGCTCGTCCAGGATCAGGATGTCCGGATCGGTGCCCAGCCACTTGGCGATAACCACCTTCTGCTGGTTGCCGCCCGAGAGGAGCCGCACCGGGCGGTTGGGGTGGGCCACCTTGACTGCGAACCTCTTGATCAGTGAAGAGGACAATTCCTTGCCCTTGGCGCCGTCCAGGAGGGGCCCCCGCTGGATCTGCCCGAGCAGCGGCAGGAGCAGGTTGTCTTGGACGGAGTGCTCCAGGACGAGGCCTTGGGCCCTGCGGTCCTCCGGAATGAGGGCGACGCCTGCGTTGATGGCCTGCTGTGGCGAGGCAAGGTTGACCTTCTTGCCCCGCAGGAGGACGTCACCGTTGTCCACTTTGTCAATGCCAAAGAGGGCACGGGCGAGCTCGGTGCGTCCGCTGCCCATCAGCCCGGCCAGGCCGAGGATTTCGCCGGGCCGGAGCGTGAAGGAAATGTCCCGCACCCGGTTCCCGGCATTAAGGCCGCGGACTTCCAGCAGCGGCGCGCCATCGTGGGCCACATGATCCCGCGCACGGTAGGAAAGCTGGCCTTCGATCTTCTTGCCAACAATGCCTTCAACGATCTGCTCGGGAGTGACATCCGTCAGAGGCGCGGTGAGGAGGTGGCGGCCATCGCGAAGGATGGTGATCCGATCCGCTAGCCGATACACCTCGTCCATGCGGTGCGAGATGTAGATGATCGAGATGCCGCGCTGCTTGAGCCGGTCGATCAGTTCGAAGAGCGCTTCGGACTCGTGCCGGGCCAGGCTGGCAGTGGGTTCGTCCATGATCAGGACCTGGGCGTTCTGGGCGAGGGCCTTGGCGATCTCGGTCAGCTGCCAGTATGCAGTCCCGAGCCGGGAGACCTGCGCGCGGGGGTCGACGTCGACCTCCATCTCAGAGAAGACCTCCCTGGCCCGTTTCACCGCGGCACGGTCATCGATGAGCCCGCCCCTGCCGAGCGGTTCGGCCGCGAGGAAGATGTTCTGTGCAACGGTCAGGCTCGGTACCAGGCTGAATTCCTGGAAGACCATCCCGATCCCGGCGGCCTTTGCGTCCTGGATCGAGTTGATCGCGGCTGGCTTCCCGCCTATGAGGATCTCTCCAGCGTCTGCTTGGTAGACGCCCTGGAGGATCTTCATGAGCGTGGACTTCCCGGCGCCGTTGCCGCCGGCGAGTGCGTGGACCTCGCCCTTCCGGACGTCGAAGCCGACGTCCTTCAGCACGGAAACGCCGTTGAAGCCCTTGGAGATCGAGCGCATTTCGACGACATTGTCTGCGGTGTTCATGGTTGCCCTTTCGGAGTGGCGCGGGGGTGGGAACCCCCGCGCCGTCGGGTCTTGGCTACTGCTTGTAGGAGTCCTGGATATCCTTCGGGGCGTCCTCGTGGTAGACCTGTTTCCAGGCTTCCAGGACGTTGGAGTGGTCCACCGGAAGGGCGCTCAGCGCCACGTAGGCGGGCGCTTCCTTTCCGATGAGCGCACCGGCAGCCAGCCGTGCCTCTGTAACACCTTGGTCGAACGGAACCTGCGCTCCGAGGCCGACGACGAGTTCGTCCTTGGCCAGGGCGATGGCGACATTCTTGCCGAGGTCCTCCGTGGCAATCTTGAGGTCCGGGCGGCCCGCGGCACGGGCCGCAGCCATGACACCCTCTGCGGGAACGTCCCAGACGGCCCAGATGCCCGCGAGGTCAGGGTACTTGCTCAGCATGGCGTTGGCAGCAGCCTGCGCGTCTCCAGCGAAGTCCGGGCCGGCGATCCCCTTTTCCTCAACGATCTGGATGTCCGGGTATTCCTTCGTGATGGTTTCCTTGAATCCGTTGTAGCGCTGCTTGGTCACAAAGAAGTCGGCCTGGTGGAAGACGAGTCCGATCTTCCCCTTGCCCCCGAGCGCCTTTGCCATCTGGTGCGCAGAAACGACGCCGTTGCCATAGTTGTCAGCGGAAACAACCGAGACGTAGTCCTTGCCGGCGGTCAGGCCCTGGGGGATGTTGTCCATGAAGACGAGCTTCGTGCCGGCGTCCGCAGCTTTCTTGTATGCGGAGGCGGTGGCCACGGGGTCCGTGGGGATGGAAACGATGATGTCCGGATCCTGCGTCATGACAGTCTCGATGTCCGAGACCTGCTTGTCCGGCTTGAAGTTCGCGTCGGTTGTGGCGATGACCTTGATGCCGAGCTTCTCAAATTCGCTCTTAAGTCCGTTCACTTGGGCCGTGGCCCAGTCATTGCCGCCATAGTGCATCACGATTGCGGCTTTGGCGTTGAGGCCCTTCACCTTTGCGATCTCTTCGGGAGTCAGATCCGCGACGGACGCTGGCGAGGGCGTCTCGCCGTTGGGGCCCTTGCTCAGGACCTGCCCCTTGATCTTTTCAAGGGCCTGCTGGGCCTTTTCTGACACCCCGGCGTCGGGGGCGTTTGATGTGGCCGTTGTTGAACTGCTGCAGGAAGCGACAGAAAGTGACAGGGCTGCGGCCAGGGCCACGATGGGAAGCCTGCGGATCATCATTGTTCTCCAGTGCTTTTGGGTGGATGGATGGGGTGGATGCCTGCGAAGGATCAGGCGAGCGCTACTGCCAGGGCAGGGGGAACCGGCGAGAGGACGAGTCCGCCGGCTGCCGAGGCTGTGCGTAGAGCGGCGGCTTTGTCTGAAGCTCTTAGGAGCGCCTCTGCATGCACCTTGTCGACGAAAAGGCCCAAGGAACAGGGCCCTTGATGGGCTTGGACCCACCGCACCGCTTCTCCTGCGGCTTTAGCCATTTCCCCGCCCGATAGGGCCATCGGGCCGTCAATGGTGGACACGGACGCGGGTGCGCCGGAGTTGTCCACAGAAACAACCAGGCTGGCCCAGAGGAGGTTGCCGTCGAAGATTCCGACGACGGCCGAGGAACCGGCGGAGACGAAGGTGCGGACAGCGGCCGCGAGATCGTTGGGCGCCGTATCCCTCAGGAGCTCTTCCAAATTGGCCCACTGTGCCGGGTCAACATTCCGAAGCCCAGCGCTGGGATCGAGCGCGAGTGCGTAGACGATGCTGTCAGCCATCCCGCTCCTTTCTTCATTGAATGCGCTACCTCCGTAAGCGTTTACGAAGTTTACGTAAACGTTTACGGACATAATCGTAAACGTTTACGGCGGAAGGTGTCAAGCATCACAGGAAGAGATTTTTCGGGCCCGTTGGGCATCGCGTCGACGTAAGATTGAAAACGAACGGAACCCATTGGTTCGGTCCGGGAGGTGGCAAGACGGGAGAGAACGTGGCAGGCATGGCGGTTCCCCGTGAGGCGAACGAGAAGCTACGGGATGCCCCGATGCGCCGGAAGCCCACTATCAACGATGTGGCCCAGGTGGCCGGAGTCTCTTTCGGAACAGTCTCCCGGGTACTCAATGACGCACCGGACGTGAGCGCGGCAACGCGCCAGCGGGTTTTGCAGGTCATCAAGGACATCGGTTACCGCCGGAACAGGGCAGCCACCGCGCTGGTCACCAGCCGGTCGACTTCCATCGGCATCCTCTCCGACGGCTCCCCGCGGTTCGGCCCGGTGGGGACGCTCATGGCCCTCGAAAACGTCGCCCGCAAGAAGGGCTACGCCACAACCGTCATCAGTGTCGAACGCCCCGACGAAGAGTCCGTGCAGGCAGCCCTGGATACCTTGGACGATACCGGCGTGGGGGGAATCATTGTCATTGCGCCTCTGGTGGAGATGGCAGCGGCCCTCTGGAGTGCGTCATTCCGCGTGCCAGTGGAGATGATCGCGGCCGGAGCATCATCGACCCCAAACATCTTCACATATTCGGAAAACCAGGAACTCGGGGCGCGGCTGGCCACCCAGCACCTCATCGACCTGGGCCACACGGATATCGCCCACCTCGCCGGCTCTATGGACTGGTTCGACGGACGGGTGCGCAAACGCGGCTGGGAGGCCACGCTCCGCGACGCCGGGCTCAGGCCCGGGCTGTGCCTGGAGGGTGACTGGAGCCCCCGGTGGGCCTACGAGACCGGCCTCCGGCTCGTCCGGGAAAATAGGGTCCCCCAGGCCATCTTCGCCGCCAGCGACCACACCGCCCTCGGGCTCATACGCGCCTTCGCCGAAAACGGGATCCGGGTACCGGAGGATGTGAGTGTGGTCGGTTTCGACGACGTCGAGGGATCAGATTATTTCCTGCCGCCCCTGACCACTGTGCGCCAGGACTTCACCGCATTGGCGCTCATGAGCATGGAAGTGCTTATCGGGGCCATGGAGGGCCGGGAGGTAGACCGCACTCCGATCGCACCGACACTTGTTGTGCGCAACAGCTCCACCCGCGCAACATCCCACCACACCCATCCACCAAAAGACACATGAGCTGCCTCTAAACAATAGAGCCGGCCAGTACCTATGGTCCTGTTCGGCTGCCCTCTAGCAGGAACCAACGCCCAACGGACGGGTCCGTGGTGATTGCCGCTGCCGGGCAGGTACCGGTTACCTCGCGAGGACGTCGACCTTGAGGGGGGCGCAGGTGATAACGAGCCAGCTGAAGCCCTCGGCTGCGGCGAAGGCAAGTCCGCTTTCCGGGAGGACTTCAAGGAAATCCTCCTGGACCTTGTCACCAAACAGCATGTACGCCCTGGCGCTGTTGTCTCGTTTAGACATCCAGCCGATGCCATCAAACCCTGCGGTGTGGGCTGCGTGGGCCCATTTGCGCGTCTGGGGATAGTTCTCCATCGGGGTGTCGGTGAGCTGGGTGGCTTCGATGCCGAGGGCGCGGAGGCCCAATCCGAAAAATTCTGCGATCCGGAGTTGCCGCTTCAGCTTCAGCCCAGCCAAGACACTGTTGGCGTAGATGCTGCGGGGCAGCGTCGCCGGAGCCCTAATCGGGACATCATGCAGCAGGGTCTCAGCCAAAGCAGCTTCCCGGGTTTCGGCGAGGTAGAGGACCGGGACCATCGGGTCGCCGAAGAAGTGGACTCGGCCAACGCCCCTCGGCCCGGGGTTGAACTGGTTGGATCGGAACTGGTTGGAGTGAATGCGCTGGAGGACGGTGCCAGGGGCCAGGATTCCGAGGCGTGGCTCGAGGGGGTTGGGTGGCTCCGGGGTAGCCGGCCAGGCGACCGTCACCATATAGCCCCGAAGTGGGCCTCAGCTGCGGCGAGCAATTGCTCCCGGTCGTTGAGATGGTCCACCGGTCGGTGCTGGTCTGCGAATGCCGATGATGGAGCTGCCATCCACAGGACCAGGTCTTCGTCCGGGACGTCGAGATCGCGGGTGAGCGCCAGTAGTTCCGGAATGACCGGCAGGACGGTGCCGCGCTGCAAGTCGAATTGGAACTTCGGATAGCGGATCGCTTGGCGGCGAGCATAACCGAGCAGTCTGCCGGCGGCTCGCTGCGACGACGCGAAGTTCCGGTTGGTGACTTTGGCGCCGAGGAAAGCTGCCGTCTCAGTGCTGCTCATCGAAGGCAGTTCGTTCTCGATCCGCCGCCACCAGTTCTCCTCCGCCTGTAAACTGCGGACGAGTTCAGGAGACGGCGTTTCTGGGTTGGACGCAATCGCGGCCCCCAAGGCCGAGATGCTTTTGGCTTCGCTAAGGGCCCGTTTCAGGATCCACACATCAACACCGGCGAGACCGGGGGATTCTTTCAGCGTTGAGGACGGGGAGGCTTTGGCTGAGATAGAGCTGCCTGCAGCACTCCGGTAAGCCGCTTTCGCTTTCTTCTTCCGGATCACGTCCCGCCGCGAGGTGACCATTTCTTCTCCTGATTAATGACGGTTATTACAATCCACTCTAGCGCGTGCACTGTCATCCGTGAAGAATCAGGTAGTCGAAGAATCAGGTAGTCACTGACGCCGCTCACATCACAAGTCAGTCCGCGGGGGACTATTGCAGTCGGCATAACCATCGAGCGTCACAACCGGTAGCGGGACAATGTCCACTCATCTATGAATACTGCATACCGAACGCCGATAATAGACATTTTCGTCAGGTAGGAGCAGCCCCTGTTCGGGAGCACCGTGGCGAGCTGGGTCGGCTCCTGACTTCGAACGGGCCGCATGCCAAGGCGGCTGTCTGGTTCCTGAGAGAGTCTGCCGTCGGTCATGCCCTTGGCGCAAAGATCTGTCAATGAAGGACAAGGAGGGTTCACAATCTCTGATTGAGAGGAGGACTTTCACAACGGGCAGGGGACGCCGCTACAACCGCCAGCAATTTCAACCGACTCACCTTTTACTCACCCCAATCAACGACAAAGGACAAATATTCATCAGTCATCGTAACTCGCAGAAACCCCTAGAATCCGGGCGAAACAGCACCTTCCAGGCCTGCCAGTAGGCGTCCGGACCTAAAGCGGGGGTCGTCGGTTCGAATCCGACAGGAGGCTCCACTTTTTGGCACTGGTCGCAGGATCAGGCTTGAGGGCGCGTATCCAGGAGTCCGCTGTTGCCGACCTCCATCGCCTCATGGATCTGCAGGGCAAACCAGAGCTGGGCCATGGTTGCCGTTTCGGTCACGTCCAGCCCTATCAGCTCACTGATCTTTCGGATCCGGTAAATGATGGTCTGCCGGTGCGCGAACAGGGCGGTTGCCGTCTTCTGCCAGGACCGTTGCATATCCAAGAACGTTCTTAACGTGACGATAAGGTCCGGTTGGCGGCCGCGCTCATACTCGAAAACCGGACCAAGCAACCGTTGGACGAGTGCCTTGCCCTCTTCGTGGCTGGTCAATCCCAGCCACGAAGGGCCTTCGGCGTAGCGTACGAAGTGCTCAGTGCCTCCGCCCGCTGTTCCCAGCGCCCACAGTGACTCCTGAAGCGCGCGTTGAATGCCCGAAGGGGTGGTCAGGGTGCTGACGCCGATCCTGACGCCTTCCGGGAGAGCATGGAACAACAGCTCGTCGGAACATTCCTTGGACACGAGGATATGGAGCCTGTTGTGACTCTGCAGGCACACCGTGGGGAAGCCGTGGCGCCAAAGACCCGCGTGTACGTTGGCAAGATCCTGTCCCGCGTCACTGGACAGCGAGATCACCTGGAACTCCTGCGCCGGAATTTCGAATTCGGACAGGCGGCTTTCCAGATCCTTGATCCCGTAACGGCCGTCAAATGCCTGCAGAAGGAATTCGGCGCCGAGACGGAGCCGGTTCTCCAGGCCCAGCACCGTGCGGGACAGTTCCAGGCCCAAGACGGTCGCCGCATGGAGCAGGACGACGGCGTCGGGGTGCGGATATGTGGCGGGAAGTACCACTAGCAGCGCATTGGCGTGCGTGGGGATGTCCATCATGAGGATGTGTTGGTCGCCGAATCGATGCCACTGGAAGTTCTTGGTGGCCGCCGACGCCGGCCCCACGCGTTGCTTCAGCTCCGCCGCCAGCGCGGCCGGGAGCGCCTCACTGTCCGGGTGCCACGGGTGCAGGCATCGCCGATCCACCACGAACAGCTGTGAATCTATTTCAGCGGCTACTCCGTCGAGCAGCGTCTGCCACTGATTTCCCGCTCCGGCAAGTCGGAGAAGATCATAAATCCTGGCCGTCTGCCGCAGCCTGCGCGATTCCTCCAGGAGGGAAGACTCCGCGACAGACCGGGCGATGGCGATAAACGGCAGGGGATAGGGCACATTGACCACCGGCAGCGGGAGGGCATTGCAGGCATCGATGAATCCCGGCGTGAGCTGCGGGGCGTGCATTTTCTCCCCCACAGCCAATGCGCTGGCGCCGGCCCGGACCAGCGACTCAGCGAGTTCGACCTGACCGGCGGCATCCGGCGGAATCGATAACCCGTTGGTCATCATGATCTCGCCGCCGGTGACCCACTCCCACAACCGGGGAAGATCCGACGTGTGCGCCCACGTGATGCGGTTTCCAAGTCCTTCGGAACCCGCAAGCAGGCTCAGGCCCAGCTGCGGCTCGGCAATGAGCTCGGCAACAGTAATCACGACCGGGTGCTCCTTCTTTCGGTACAGGTGGCGGCCTTGTGATCTTATACAAATGTCTAGGCGCCTTCATCATTTGTGATCGATTGACGAATATCCGACGTGACGGCCGTCACCCATGATTAAGTCACTTACTTCCCGGCTCGACGAGAGCATTCACGAGAGAGGGTTTGCAATGAGCGCAACGAGCAATCTCATTGATGACGCCCCACTGACGAATTTTCACAAGAAGCTGACCTTCTTTGCCTCTGGGGGTCCCTTCATTGACGGCTATGCGCTGTCAATCATCGGAATCGCCCTGATCACCATGACCCCGGGACTCCGCCTGAGCACCGTGGAGGTCGGGCTGATCGGAGCTGCCAGCCTGGTCGGCATCTTCTTCGGCGGGGCCATCTTCGGGTGGCTGACGGATAAGATCGGCCGGCACAAGATGTACATCGCGGACCTGCTGGCACTGGCACTCTTCTCCGTTCTGAACGCCTTCGCCACCGAGGTCTGGCACGTTGTGCTCTGCAGGTTCCTCCTCGGCATGGCCATCGGCGCCGATTACCCGATTGCCACCTCACTGCTCGCCGAATTCCTTCCGAAGAAGCACCGGGGACGTCTCCTGGGTGCCACGTTCGTGGTCTGGGCGGTCGGCGCGGCAGCCGCCTACGCCGTCGGATTCCTGCTCCGCGACACCGGGCCGGACGTCTGGCGCGTTATGGTGGCCAGCCCGGCGATTTTCGCCATCGTCACTCTGCTCTGCCGGCTGGGCACGCCCGAGTCGCCGCGCTGGCTGCTGTCCCGTGGCCGCCGCAGTGAAGCGGAAGCCATCATCAAGAAGGTCTACGGCGAACAGTACACCCTCGCCGACATTGCCTCAGACAGCGAAGGTCTGGCCAAGCAGGGCAGGTTCCTGGACATCTTCAGGGGGCAGGCATGGAAGCGCACGCTCTTTGTCTCCATTTTCTGGACTGCCCAAGTGATCCCGCTCTTCGCGGTCTATACGTTCGCCCCGGACCTGCTGGCCGCCATGGGCATGACGGGTGACGCCAACCTGTACGGCGGGTCCTTCCTGATCTCCATGCTGTTCGTCGTGGGCGGCATCCCGGGTTTGTGGCTCGTAGAGAAGATCGGCCGCCGGAAGCTGCTCCTGTGGAGCTTTGGCATCATCGTGGTGGCACTGGCCATTCCCGCCTTCATCCCGAATGTCCAGGCCGCGCCGCTGTTCATCGCCCTGGCAATCTTTGCCCTCGCCTCCGGAGCATCGAGCTTCCTCGAGGTTGTCTACCCCAACGAACTCTTCCCCACGGAAGTCCGGGCCACAGCAGTCGGCTTCGGCACGGCCATCAGCCGCGTGGGCTCGGCAGCCAGCACCTACCTGATGCCGGTCGCAATCATCAGCTTCGGAGCTGCCGGCTCGCTGCTCATCGGCGCTGCCATCTCCCTGGTGGGCCTGGTGGCGACGTTCCTGCTCGCGCCGGAAACCGCCAACAAATCCCTCACCGAACTCACCACGGAAAAAAAGCCGGTAGCCACCGCAACCAACAAAGAAGGATCACTCGTATGACCACGCACAAGCCAATCGGTCCCGTCGATGCAACGAAGGTACCCCGGTATGCCGGGCTTGGCACGTTCGCCCGGCTCCCGCACATCGATCGCGTGCCGGACTACGATATTGCAATCGTCGGAGTGCCGTTCGACGGCGGCTCCTCCTTCCGCCCGGGCGCCCGTTTCGGTCCCGCAGCCGTCCGTGAAGCGTCCCGGCTGCTGCGCCCCGGCTACCATCCGGAACTTGACGTCGAGCCCGTGTATGAAGCCCAGGTGGTGGACGCCGGCGATATCGCCTGCACGCCCTACGACATCACCCGGGCTGTACGCGAAATCGAGGAGCAGGCGCGGCCCCTGATCAGCGAGGACAAGAGACTCATCGCCATTGGTGGGGACCACACCATCGCCCTGCCCATGCTGCGGGCGCTGAACCAAGTCCACGGGCCGGTTGCCCTTCTGCACTTCGATGCTCACCTGGACACCTGGGACACTTACTTCGACCAGCCGGTCACGCATGGAACCATTTTCCGCAGGGCCTTCGAAGAGGGGCTGCTCGTAGAGGACAAGTCCATGCACGTGGGTATCCGCGGGCCGGTCTACGACCGTGAGGATTTTCTGCGCGACCACGAGTTCGGGTTCCAGATCATCAGGTGTTCGGACTTGGACGTCATTGGTGTCCCCGCTGCCATCCGGAGGGTTAAGGAGCGTCTGGGCGATACGCCTGTCTACGTTTCCATCGACATTGATGTCCTGGACCCGTCCTACGCTCCGGGCACCGGGACACCGGAGATGGGCGGCCTGCACTCCCGTGAGCTGCTTACCCTCTTGAGGGGCCTCAACGGTATCAACATCGTAGGGGCCGATGTCGTCGAGGTAGCCCCCGCGTACGACCACGCAGACATCACTGCTCTTGCGGCCGCAACCCTGGTCTTTGATCTGCTGGGGCTGATGGTGAACCGCTCCAACGGAGCGACCATCAGAGGCGCCGACGCGCTGGAAGCCGCGGTCGTTTAGGCACCACGGCTTGCTGGCCCGCGGACTCCCGTGGGCCAGCAAGGGCGCTCGAACCCCTCGAACGCAAGCCCGCGAGCGGCCTGTTGTCACTGCCTTTTGTCGGCGGGAAGGCGGATACAAACAACCGTTGCCAGTTGCCGGGGGAGGGGCCTAGAATCGGCCCACAGCCCCAGCCGGGGAGAACTCCAGAACCCTTCACTCATCCCCTGTTCTGGGCGTGCGGATAGGTTCGTGTTCTGGGCACAGCAGAACAGGAGTGGGCCATGTCCAAGTATTTCTTCCAAGCAAACTATGTGGGCCAGGGCATCAAAGGCCTGATGCAGGAGGGTGGGTCCAAGCGTCGGGACGCGGTTGTCAAGGCCTTGGAGTCGGTTGGGGGATCACTGGAGTGCATCTACTACGCGTTCGGCGAGACGGATGTCCTGGGGGTCTTCGACGTTCCCGATCAGCCGAGTGCTGTTGCCCTTTCATTGATGATCAATTCCACCGGCGCCGTGGACCTTCATCTCACCCCGCTCATGACACCCGAGGATATTGACGCAGCTGTGGGCAAGACACCTGCCTACCGGGCCCCCGGTCAGTAACAGCTTCGACTGGGCTACCTCGTGTAGCGCCAGTCGAACCTTCGGTGACCAGAAGGGACGGCCGGCAGGACCCACCAGAGAGCCGCGAGTTCCTTTCAAAGGTATTCGAAAAAATCCAGTCTGGTTTCGGCGTCCAACCCTTAGGATCAGGAAAGTGCCGGTAGGCACCACCTGACTGGCGGATTCCCAACCGCCTTGCCGATTGCGGGGGACCGATCGCCATGCTCCGAATTTTGAAATCTATCGCGGCAGTGGTTGGCCTGGGTCTGGCTTTGGGGCTGATGCCGGCCCCGGCGGCGAACTCGATGAAGTGGCGCAGTTGGCCGGGGAAAGCCCGGCCACGGTTCTGTTCTACAAGGACTTTCTCCAGGCGCCGCCCATCGCCGAGATGGACTCCGTCCGGGCACGCGGCGCCGTCCCGCTCATAACCTGGGAGCCTTGGGCCTGGGGCGGCGGATTGGAGCAGCCCGCCCACTCCCTGGACCGAATTGCCGCCGGCGACTTTGACGCCCACATCACGCAGTGGGGCCAGGCGCTGGCGGCCTGGGTCCAGCCGGTCCAGCTAAGGTTCGCCCACGAGATGAACGGCAACTGGTACCCGTGGGCCGAAGGCGTCAACGGCAACCAGCCCGGCGACTATGTGGAAGCCTGGCGCCATGTTCACGACGTCGTTTCTGCCACCGGAGCCGGCAACGTGTCCTGGGTTTGGAGCCCGAATGTTCCCTACTACGGTTCCACCGATCTCGCCGGCCTCTTTCCCGGCGCCGGGTACGTGGATGTTGTAGCCCTCGACGGGTACAACTGGGGCACGTCCGCCTCCTGGAGCGGCTGGATATCGCCGCAGGATCTCTTCGCTCCGGGAATAGCCCAGTTGCGTACTTTGGCACCCGGAGTTCCCATCTTGATCAGCGAGACAGCTTCCAGCGAAGCAGGGGGCAGCAAGGCTGCCTGGAACAGTGAGCTCGTGTCGTATCTGGCGGCCCAGCCTGATGGTGTCGGCTTCGTCTGGTTCCACCTCCAGAAAGAAACCGACTGGCGCATCAACAGCAGTGCCGCCTCCGCCTCAGCGTTCAAGTCCGCATTGCAGGCGCGCCGGACCCCCTGACTCGGTAGTCAGGTACGTGCCTTGTTGTCCCGGCGGACCAGCCGCAGCAGGGCAACACCAACCAGCATCCCGCCAAGCGCGGTCAGCAGAGTAGAGGACGAAGCGGCGAAATCTGTCTGGTTGGCCACACTGTTGCCCAAGTAGCGGCATAATGACCTAAACTGCTTCACTGAGGTGCCTGAAATGGTGCCGTGCAGCGACGAAAGTGAACACGCCATGGCTACCGATTACGACGCTCCACGCAAGACTGACGACGAGGCTTCCGCCGAGTCGCTGGAGGCCCTGCAGGCATCCCGCAGCGGCAGTGCCCAGACGGCAGTCATCGACGTCGAGGAGACCGACACCGCCGAAGGCATCGACCTTCCCGGAGCCGATCTCTCCGGCGAAGAACTGACCGTCATTGTGGTTCCCGAACAGTCCGATGAGTTCACCTGCTCATCCTGCTTCCTGGTCCGGCACCGGTCCCAGATTGCACGCGAAAAGAACGGCCTGAAGTACTGCATCGAGTGCGAAGGCTGAACGGCCGACGGCGGCACTCCAGTGAGGTGCGCCGGCGTCGTTATTATGCATAACGGCAGGGTGCAGAAACGGTGTTAATAGCGTTTCGATGGCCCCGCAAAGTGCTTCAGAATTACGCCCGCGTGACCGGAACCAGGGCCGATTAACGGTTCCGTGCCGAAGCGGCAACAACCCTTTTGAGTGGCCTTGGAGACTCCTACGCTTGAGCTACCTAATCACTCGAAGGGTGGCCCGCAATGAAAAAGATTCATACGTGGCTGACAGTCATTTTGATGGCTGTCGGATTGGGTTTCCTGGCTCCGGGGCCCGCCTCGGCAACCACATCGTATTGCGGACTCGTATGGGGATCGCTGGCTGAATCAGACCCGGCCATGAGCACCGCATCCGTCACCAACGTCCGGACAGGGCAGCACTACTGCTTTGACCGGATGGTGGTTGATCTCAACGGCCCTGTTGCCGGCTACACGGTTCAGTACGTTCCGACCGTGGTCCAGGACGGTTCAGGTTTTGAAATCCCGCTGTTGGGCTCAGCATTCCTCCAGGTGACTGTGAACGCACCGTCCTATGACAGCAATTACAACGTCACCTACAGCCCGGCGGCAAAGGCCGAACTGTCGAACGTGTCGGGATACCAGACCTTCCGGCAGGTGGCCTACGCGGGCAGCTTCGAAGGCTACACCAGCATCGGACTGGGCGTCCGCGCCCGGCTCCCGTTCCGGGTCTTCACCCTGGACGGACCCGGATCCGGATCCCGCATGGTGGTGGATGTAGCGCACTTCTGGTGACCCGCGGTTCGCTGCTGAACCGCCGTTGAGGCAGCAAGATCAGGAAACCAAAACGGCGCCCTGCTCCGGAGACTTTCCGGGCAGGGCGCCGTGCTGTGTGCTGTGGGTAGGGCAACTACTCCGGGACCACCAGTGCTGGAGTGTCCCGGCGGATGGTTTCGCCGCGGAAGAACCCCGGGCGGAGGCGTGCCATGATCACCATCAGCACAGCCCCGAGCGCCAGGATCCCGATGCCCAGGACAAAGACCAGTCCAACCCCGAAGACCTCGGAGCCGCTGCCGAACTCCGGCGCCCAGCTGTCGATGGCTGTCTGCAGGAAAACCACAAACAGTCCGACACCGCCCGCTACCGGGCAGAGCAGCCGCAGCATGAAGTTGCGGACGTTGCTGAACACGCTGTTCCGGAAGTACCAGGCGCAGGCGATCGCGGTCAGGCCGTAGTAGAAGCAGATCATCAGGCCAAGGGCCAGGATGGTGTCGTTCAGGACGTTTTCGCTGATCACATGCATCACCGCGTAGAACCCGGCGGACAGGATGCCCGCCGCCACTGTGGCGAAGCCCGGCGTCGAGAAACGCTTGCTGATGTGGCTGAACGGCGCAGGCAGCGCGCCGTAGTGGGCCATGGCCAGCAGGCTGCGCGACGGCGACGTGAACGTCGACTGCAGGGACGCGGCCGAACTGGACAACACCGCGAGCGACATCAGGATGGCGAACGGCCCCATGATCGGCGAGGCCAGCGCCGTGAAGAGGTTCTCGTGGTTCTCGGCGTTGTTCAGGCCAATCCCGGTATCGCCGACGCCGGCGAACATCATGGTGGCGATGCTTACCAGCAGGTAGATCCCCAGGACAACGACGGCAGTGAGGGTGCCTGCCAGTCCAGCCGTCTTTTTGCCGTTGGCGGTTTCCTCATTCACGGTCAAGCACACGTCCCAGCCCCAGTAGACAAAGATCGACAGTGAGATGCCGGCAGCGATCTGCCCGAACGTCTCGATCCTGGTGACATCGAACCACTCCCAGCTGAACGGGATGGCCGTTTCCGACGTGGACCAGTTCGCGAACGCCATGCCCACGAAAAGCCCCAGGACCAGCAGCTGGAATCCGACGAGTCCGTACTGGACCAGCTTGGTGGTGTGCAGGCCGCGGTAACTGATCCACACCGCCAGGGCCACGAAGACGAAGCAGGTCAGCACGTTCAGCGGCTTGTTGGCCGCGAGGTCCGCGAGTTCAGGCGCACCCGTCAGCTGTGACAGGAAGAGATAGAAGAAGTCGACGGCCACGCCCGCCAGGTTGGACAGGACGATGATGTTGGCGGCCAGCAGTCCCCAGCCGCCCATCCAGCCCACCCAGGGGCCAAACGCCTTGGTGACCCAGGTGAACGTCGTGCCGCTGTCCGGGGAATCGGCGTTGAGTTCCCGGTAGGCGAGTGACACCAGGATCATGGGGATGAAGCCGATCAGGAAGATCACCGGCAGCTGGAGCCCGGCTTCATTGATGGTGGGCCCCAGGGCACTGGTCAGCGTGTAGGCCGGTGCGATGGTGGAAATGCCAAGAACGACGACGGCGAGGAGGCCCAGCTGCCCGCCCTTCAGTCCTTTTGCGGTGATGCCGTGCGCCGAGCCGGCCGGGTCGGTCCCGGAAGGCTGGCCTGCGGCGGTGCTCGTGCGGGTGGTTTGAGTCATTGTCCAGCGCTTTCTACGAGGCAGCAGGCTGCTGTTGGGTGATGCAGTGGATGCCGCCGCCGCGGGCGAAGAGCTCACGGGCGTCAATGCCGACCACACGCCGGCCGGGGTACGCCTCCGACAGGATCTGCAGCGACTTGTCATCGTTGGGGTCCCCGAAGGTACAGGCGATGACGCCGCCGTTGACCACGACGTGGTTGATGTAGCTGTAGTCGACAAAGCCTTCGTCATCCCAGAGCACTTCAGGGGCGGGGACTTCGATGATGTTCCACTCCCGTCCGGCCGCGTCCCTTGTGGTGCGCAGGTGCTCGATGATGTCCCGGCTGACCTGGAAGTCCGGGTGGCGGGGGTCCTGCTGGGAATGCACCAGCAGGGTGCCGGGGGAGGGGATGGCGGCCACGATGTCCACATGACCGCGCGTGCCGAAGCGTTCCGAGTCGCGGGCCAGCCCGCGCGGGAGCCAGACCACCTGGGTGGCGCCGATGGTCCGGGCGAGCTCGGCTTCGACGTCGGCGCGGCTGAGTCCCGGGTTGCGGCCCGGATCCAGCTGCACGGTTTCGGTCACCAGCACGGTTCCCTGGCCGTCCACCTGGATGCCGCCGCCCTCGTTGACCAGCGCGGACACGATGTGGGTGGCGCCGGATCGGCCCGAGACTTCACCGGCGATCAGCGAGTCCTTGTCCCAGCGTGCCCAGTCCTGGGCGCCCCAGCCGTTGAACACCCAGTCGACGGCGCCGAGGCGCCCGTCCTGGTCCAGGACGAACGTGGGGCCGATGTCCCGCATCCACGCATCGTTGAGCGGGGCGGCAAGTACCTCGACGTTCCGGTTCAGATAGCGGGCGGCGATGCCGACGTCGTCGGGGTCCACCACCACGGTGACCGGCTCAAATTCGACGGCGGCGTTGGCCACCGCTGCCCAGGTGGACCGGGCAGCGTGGGCATCTTCCTCCGTGTCGCCCAGCGTGTAGCCGCCGGTGGGAAAGGCCATCCACAGCCGCTCCTGCGGAGCGGTTTCGGCGGGCATGCGCCACGTGCTCATGCGGTTGCCCCGGTGTTTACTGCCGACGTCGGAATCCCTGAGTGTTCGCCGCCGAGCGGCTGGTCACGGCGTACGGGTTCCGTGAGCCGGCCGTAGGTATCGGGGCGGCGCGTGGACAGGAAGGGGAAGAGCGTCAGCCAGTCCCGCCGCTGGTCTAGGTCGAGGTCTGCCACCAGCACTGCGGAGGCGTCACTCGGGGCCTGCACGAGGACGCGGCCGTAGGGGTCGGAGATGAAGGAGGAGCCGTAGAAGTTCAGCGTTCCTTCACTGCCCCAGCGGTTGGGGGCAATCATAAACAGGCCGTTGGCGATGCCGTTGCCCACGATGACCTGCTGCCACAGCGGCTGGGTGTCGAAGTCCGGGTGGTCCGGCTCGGAACCGATGGCGGTGGGGTAGACCAGGATCTCTGCGCCACCGAGGGAGTAGAGCCGGGCCACCTCCGGGAACCATTCGTCCCAGCAGGTGGGCATGCCCAGCCGGGCGCCGCCCAGTTCTGCCGGCGCGTGGACCTCATAGGCATCCGCGGCCGCCGGCCCCGGGCGGAAGAACTTGTCTTCGGAGTAGCCGGCGGTGACAGGGATGTGGAGCTTGTGCGTGCGGGCGAGCAGTTCGCCCTCGGACGACACCAGGACGGCGGTGTTCAGCCCCAGGCCGTCGTCGCTGCCGTCCGGGTTCGGCGCCTGCTGGTACAGCGAGGCATGGACAGCCACGCCGTGGCGGCGGGCCGACTCGGCAGCAAACCGGAAGGTGGGTCCGGTGAGCAGGTCCTCAGCGATGTCCGACGGCCGGGGCCGCACCGCTCCAAGGCGCGTGGTGTCATTTTCCGGGCAGGTGTCCGCGGGGTACCGGGAAAGCGTGAGTTCGGGCAGGAACACCACCGTGGCACCGAGCCTGGCGGCGCGGCCGATTCCCTCGTCGAGTTCGGCCTGCAGGACGGCAGTGTCTGCATGCCAGCGGTGCTGCACAACACCCACACGAAGGGCAGGGCGGGCGGACGGCGTTGTCCGGGCCAGGGACGTGGGTGAGTCGAGGCAGGAAATTTCAATCATGTGCTTACTTCCAGTGAGACGACCGTCACTAAATGAATGACGTTCATTTAGTATGGAGGGTCGACGGCTTTCGCGCAATGGTTTAAATGAATTCCATTCTTTTATGACGCTCCGGCCAGATTAGTAAGCTCACTGAGAAATTTGCTACCGGCCTGCCGCGATCGATCCCGTGGCTGATAGCGTCGGGACTACTGGACCAATCGAGGAGGATTTATGAAAGCTTCACCGACCCTGACCAATAACCTGCAGGCCGTACTTGCGGACCTGATTGAGCTGCACCTCCAGGGCAAGCAGGCCCACTGGAACATTGTGGGGACCAACTTCCGGGACCTTCACCTGCAGCTGGACGAAATCGTGGATGCCGCCCGGCAGTTCGCGGAC
Organism: Pseudarthrobacter humi; assembly: GCF_024294965.1. Taxonomy (NCBI): domain Bacteria; kingdom Bacillati; phylum Actinomycetota; class Actinomycetes; order Micrococcales; family Micrococcaceae; genus Pseudarthrobacter; species Pseudarthrobacter humi. Next base: position 218,061 of record NZ_JANCLV010000007.1, on the reverse strand, counting down.
GACATGGCCGAGCGGATGCGCGCCCTGCATGCCCTGCCGGACGGCCGCAGTGCCACCGTGGCCAAGTCCACCAGCCTGGCGCAGTTCCCCGACGGCCTCATCAACACGAAGGACGCGATCGAGCGGATCGTTGCCGCGCTTGAGGCTGCAGTGGGCACCATGCGCAAGGTCCATGACGAAGTGGACGAAGAGGATCCCACCACTGCGGACCTGCTCCACGCATTCATCGCCAAGTTGGAGCAGTACGCGTGGATGGTGAATGCCGAGACCATGAAGGCCTCCGCCAGCGTCACTGCCCCTGACGCCAAGTAAGAGTCGGCCCTGACGAGGCCACAAGCGCCCGGCGCCGGAAGGACTTCCTGCGCCGGGCGTTTTTGTGCGCTCGCCGGCTTGCCGAAGACGAGCGCCTAGCGCGCCGTCGGAACTTTCCGGAGTACGACGGCGGCAAGGACTGCCGCGCCCGCCATCAGTACCAGCGCAATCGCCGCAGTGGTGTGGACGCCCGAATCAAACGCCAGGCGTGCTGCGCCGCGAAGGGCTTCGGCCAGCGGAGCAGGCAGGCCGGCGGCCAGCTCCACGGCGCCCGCCAGGGTTTCACCCGCCTGGTGTACTGCAGTCCCCGACGCCGTTTCCTCCACCCCGGCCGGAAGCCGGAGATTGTGCTGGTAGGAAGCGGTCAGGATGGAGCCCAGCACCGCCGTCCCCAGCAGTGACCCCACCTCATAGCCCGTTTCGGAGATGGCGGCCGCCGCTCCTGACTTCTCCGCTGGAACAGAGCCCAGGATGAGGTCATTGGAAATGGTTTCCGCTGTGCCCACGCCCAGGGCGAGGATCAGCAGCGCGGCCAGCAGGAGGGCCGGCCCGGAGCCGTGGTCACCGAAGACTACGATTCCGTAGCCCGCGGCGCTCAGGGCCAGGCCACCCGCCACCACAAAGCCCGGACGCACCTTCCGGACCAGCGGCACCACTGCCAGCCCAGCCAGCACTGTGGCCACCAGTGCCGGGATCATGGCAATTCCGGCGGCCGACGGCGTCATTCCGTCCAGGAGCTGCAGGTGCTGGGCGAGGAACAGGATGAAGCCGTTGAAGGAGAACAGGGCCAGCACGTTTGCCGTGATGGCAGTGCTGAAGACCCGGTTGCCGAACAGGGACATGTCCAGCAGGGGGCTGGCCAGCCTCTGCTGGCGGCGGACAAAGACGACGCCCATGGCCAGGCCAAAGGCAACAAGACCCACAGGAGTGGCCCCGAAACCATCGGTCGCCAGCTCCTTGATGCCATACACAATGGGCACCATTACCAGCAGGGACAGGGCGATGCTGGGCACGTCCACCCGGCCGGGGCGCGGATCTTTTGATTCCGGGATGAACGCAGGGCCGAATGCCAGCAGGGGCAGCATGATGGGCACGGCGACCAGCAGGATGGCGCCCCACCAGAACTGCTCCACCAGCCACCCGCCGAAGATGGGACCCAGGGCGGCGCCGCCGGAGAAGCCGGCAGCCCAGATTGCAACGGCCAGCCGACGCCGGTTTGGGTCCGGAAAAATGTTGCGGATCAGGGACAGGGTTGAGGGCATCAGCATGGCCCCGAAGAACCCCAGCATGGCCCGTCCCGCTATCAGCCACTCCGCGCTGGGGGCAAAGGCAGTTGCTGCTGATACCGCGGCGAAGCCAACACTGCCGGTCAGCAGCAGCCGGCGGCGCCCTATCCGGTCGCCCAGGCTGCCCATGGCGACCAGCAATCCGGCAAGCACCAGGGGATAGGCGTCCACAATCCACAGCAGCTGGACTCCGGTTGTCTCCAGGCTGCTCGCGATGGCCGGAAGCGCGAATGTCAACGCAGTGTTGTCCACCGCAACCAGGAGCACCGGAAACATCAGCAGGGCCAGCGCGAGCCAATCCCGCCAGGGCGCCTTGGCGGGCCCTGACGGCCAGAAATCGGCGGCCATAGTGGATGTGCTTCGGGTGTTCTGGTTGGACTGTGCGGACAACGTCATGCTGATAACTATACCGTCCAGACGGTACAGTTAAGAAACGGGACCCGGAGCGTGCATGATTGGAGCCATGGCCAGAAATCCCGTCGCACGCGACGCAGTCCTCGACGCTTTTGAAGAACTCCTGATCGACGTGGGGGAGCGGGCTGCCACTTTGGATGCAGTGGCAAAGCGGGCAGGCGTGTCCAAGGGCGGGTTGCTCTATCACTTCCCCAACAAGGAAGCGCTGATCGCCGCGGTGCTGGAGCGGCTGGACCGGCTGGCCGTCGAAGACCTCGCGCTGATGGCCGCAGCAGCTGAAGGTGCGGCGGCATACTTCATCCGTTCCTCGCTCTGGTCCGACTCGCCCATGGACCGATCCTTCGTGGCCGCCACGCGCCTGGCTGAAGTGGCCCATGAAGAGGCCCGGCGCCGCTTTGCCGCCATCCAGCAGCAATGGCTGGACCTGATCGCGGCCGACGTCGGCACGGCCATGGCGAAAGCCGTGCTCTACATGGGGGACGGGCTGTATTTCAACGCCATGTGGGAAAGCGGCACCACCGGGGACGGCATGGGCAGGCAGGGAGACATTGAGGAGCTCCTCGCTGCCGTGGAGCGGCTACGCGGCTGAACCCGCCGACCTCATTTGCCCGGCGGCCCGGGGCGTAGGAGAATTGGACCGCGTGGCGACCCTCTGCGGCCGCCACAAAATCTGAATATGCCTTTGATCTGCGGCGGGAGAGTTCTGTTAGTAGGTACAACAGGCGCCGTAGGAGCAAATCCTCCCCAGGAATCTCTCAGGCCCACGTACCGCCGCGGCCAGGCAACTCTGGAAAGTGGCAGGCCGTCCGCCTGAAGCGTCCCGGATCACTCCGGAATGTCAGGACCGCTGTGCCTACCGACGGTGCAAGCGCAGCCTTGCGGAAGCAGGCTGGGCGGAAACTCTCAGGTCCCAGACAGAGCGGGGAGGAACCCGAGTCGATGTGGCGTACCCAGCGCCCGCCTTAGTAATGGAGTTCCTTGTGAGTGTTAATTCGGCCTCGGCCACTTTCGTTGACCGGCATATTGGTGCCCGCCGCCAGGCCGATGTCGACTCCATGCTCAAGGCCGTCGGCTACGGCACTGTGGACGCGCTGGTGGACGTTGCCGTCCCCGACTCCATCCGCCAGGCCAAGCCGCTGGCCCTCAAGGACGCCCTCAGCGAGGTTGAGGTCCTTGCGGAGCTGCGGAAGCTGGCTTCGAAGAACAAGACTGCTGTGCAGATGATCGGCCAGGGCTACTACGATACGGTCACGCCTGCGGTGATCCGCCGGAACATCCTGGAGGCGCCGGCCTGGTACACCGCCTACACCCCGTACCAGCCCGAGATCTCCCAAGGCCGCCTCGAAGCGCTGCTGAACTTCCAGACCATGGTCCAGGACCTGGTGGGCCTGCCCATCGCGAACGCGTCGCTGCTGGATGAAGCCACCGCCGTGGCCGAGGCCGTGCTGATGATGCGCAGGGCCAACAAGAACAAGACGGCGCATGACGGCAAGACCGTCCTCGACGCCGACTGCCTGCCGCAGACCATCGCCATCGTGAAGGGCCGCGCCGAAGCCCTCGGCTTCGAGGTCGAGGTCGCCGACCTCTCCCGGGGCCTGCCCGACGGCGTTATCAACGGGATCGTCCTGCAGCAGCCGGGTGTCTCCGGCCGCGTGTTCAACCACGCCGACGTGATCGCGGCTGCGAAGGAGCGCGGCGCGCTCGTGACCGTCGCCGCCGACCTGCTGGCGCTGACCCTGATCACCCCGCCGGGGGAGCAGGGCGCGGACATCGCCGTCGGCTCCACCCAGCGTTTCGGGGTGCCGCTGTTCTTCGGCGGCCCGCACGCGGCCTACATGGCCGTAGCCAAGGGTCTCGAGCGGTCCATGCCGGGCCGCCTCGTCGGGGTGTCCAAGGACGACGCCGGCACCCCCGCCTACCGCCTGGCGCTGCAGACCCGTGAGCAGCACATCCGCCGGGAGAAGGCCACGTCCAACATCTGCACCGCGCAGGCACTGCTGGCCATCGTCTCCTCGTTCTACGCCGTTTACCACGGCCCCGACGGCCTCAAGGCAATCGCCGAGCAAGTCCACAGCCACGCTGCAACCATCGCCGCGTCCCTGAAGGCGGCCGGCCTGGACGTCCTGCACACAAGCTTCTTCGACACCGTCACGGTTTCCGTGCCCGGCAAGGCTGCGGCCATTGTTGCCGCAGCAGAGGCCAAGGGCATCAACCTGCGCCACATCGACGGCGACACCGTCGGCGTTTCCGCCGATGAAACCACCAGCCCGGCCATTGTTGCCGGTGTGCTGGAAGCCTTTGGTGCCGCGGCGGTGGACGCGGTCGCCGGGACTGACGCTGAGTTCGCGCTGGATGCCGCCGTCGAGCGTTCCTCCGGTTACCTGCAGCACCCCGTGTTCAACACGCACCGTTCCGAGACCCAGCTGCTGCGCTACATCCGCAGGCTCAGCGACCGGGACCTGGCGCTGGACCGGACCATGATCCCGCTGGGTTCCTGCACGATGAAACTGAACGCGACGGCGGAGATGGAGGCCATTTCCTGGCCGGAGTTCGCCTCGATCCACCCCTTCGCCCCGGATTCCCAGACCGTGGGCTGGCGCGAACTCATCGCCGATCTCGAAGACCAGCTCACCGAGATTACTGGCTACGACCAGGTCTCCCTGCAGCCGAACGCCGGGTCGCAGGGTGAGCTCGCGGGCCTGCTGGCGATCCGCGGCTACCACCACTCCCGCGGAGACCAGCAGCGCAATGTCTGCCTGATCCCGGCGTCGGCCCACGGCACCAACGCCGCCTCGGCTGTCCTGGCCGGCATGAAGGTGGTTGTTGTCGCGACGGCTCCTGATGGCAGCATCAATCACGTTGACCTTGACGCCAAGATCGAGGCGAACAAGGATGTCCTCTCGGCGATCATGATCACCTACCCTTCCACGCATGGTGTGTACGACGCCGATGTCCGTGAGGTGTGCGATTCAGTGCACGCCGCGGGCGGCCAGGTGTACGTGGACGGCGCCAACCTCAACGCGCTCGTTGGCCTCGCGCAGCCGGGCAAGTTCGGCGGCGACGTCTCGCACCTGAACCTGCACAAGACCTTCTGCATCCCGCACGGCGGCGGCGGCCCCGGCGTTGGCCCGGTCGCGGCGAAGGCGCACCTGGCACCGTTTATGCCGGGCAACGCGGCTACCTGGACCGAAGGTAATGACGTCCCGATCTCCGCATCACGGTTCGGTTCTGCCGGTGTCCTGCCGATCTCCTGGGCATACGTGAAGCTGATGGGTGCCGAGGGCCTGACCGACGCCACCAAGTCCGCGCTGCTCGCTGCGAACTACGTTGCGGCACGGCTGAACGAGTACTTCCCGGTCCTCTATACCGGTGAGGGTGGGCTGGTGGCACACGAGTGCATCTTGGATCTTCGCGGGCTGACGGCGAAGACCGGCGTCACCGCGGAGGATGTGGCCAAGCGCCTGATCGACTACGGCTTCCACGCCCCCACCCTGGCGTTCCCGGTGGCGGGCACGCTCATGGTGGAGCCCACCGAGTCGGAGGACCTGGGGGAGATCGACCGGTTCATCGATGCGATGATCACCATCCGGAAGGAAATCGACCAGGTGGCCAACGGCGACTTCGCCGTCGAGAACTCCCCGCTGCGCCACGCACCCCACACCGCGTCCGCCGTCGTATCTTCCGACTGGAACCGCGAGTACCCGCGTGAGCAGGCCGCGTTCCCGGTCCACCACCTCAAGCAGGACAAATACTTCCCGCCCGTCGGCCGCATCGACGGCGCAGCAGGGGACCGCAACCTGATCTGCTCCTGCCCGCCGCTGTCCGAGTTCGAAGACTAGGCCCGTCGGCTCCCCGCACCCCAGGGGCTAGTTATTAAGCGCGGCCCAGAGGTTGAGGGACGACGCGAACACAACCCAGGTGATGTAGGGCAGCAGAAGTATCCCGGCGGCCCGGCTGATCGGGCCGAAGCGGACCACCGTGACAGTGACCGCCCCGATCAGCCCAAGGATGACTGCAAAAGCCAGCCACAGGGCGGCCGTGCCGAGCAACGGATACAGGCTGAAAAAGGTGGGTGTCCACAGCAGGTTGAGGCACAACTGGATTCCGTAGCTGACCAGCGCGGGCCGCGACTCCGGGGTGTGGCGGCGCCAGACCAGCCAGGCGGCCACCGCCATGGCAGTGTAAAGAGCTGTCCACACTGGACCGAACAACCAATTCGGTGGTGACCAGGGGGCTTTGTCAGCGCCCACGTACCAGCCGTTCACGTTGTTGACAGTGGCAAAAGCACCCAGCCAGGCGACTACGGCGGAAGTTGCCAAGAAGAGCATGAGCGCAAGCATCTCCCCGCGGCGACGGTGCTTCCTGCCGGGACTTCCAGGCCCAGGGACGGACTTTTTAGGGACCAACTCCATAGGTCAACCCTTGCGGCGCGCCGCCCGCGAGTCAAGGCGCTCCGCGGTCCTGTCTGGACTGCCCCCACCCGATCAGGCTTTAGACTTGTGGCTACATGTCCGCACGTAACTACGAGTACAGAACCGCGCACAAACCCCTGAGATTGGACACGGCCCCCTTGCGAGAATTCACCGCCCGCTTTGCCACAGCGGAGGAAATTGAGAACTGGGACAAGCACGTCACGGCCAACCCGAACGGCGGCAACATGCTGCAGTCCGCTGCGTACGCGTCCGTGAAGAACGGCAGCGGCTGGACCGCCCGCTTCCTGGTCCTGGAGTCTGCAGGGACCGCCAGCTACAACCTGGTGCTGGAGAAGAAATTCCCGGTGCTGGGCCGCCTGTGGTACCTGATCAAAGGTCCAGACCTGGGTGCCGTCGAGGACCTGAAGCCGGCCCTGGACGCGTGCGCTGCATTCGCCCGGAGCCGGAAACTCAATGTCTTCACCATCAAGATTGAACCGGACATCGTGAGCACCCCGGAAGCCCGGGCACAGCTCGCCGCCGCCGGCCTGGTGAAGGCCCCGAACATCCAGTCCAACGACTCCACGGCGCTGCTGGACATTGCGGCTCCGGAGAACCAGGTGTTCCGGTCCATCTCCTCCCGCGCCCGCAACGCGATCCGCCGGGCAGAACGCGAAGGCTGCGCCGTGGTGCAGCAGGAGCCAGGCCCGGAAACGTACCGGGCGCTGTATGACCTGATGGCAGACACCGTGAACGCCAAGGGTTCCATGCCGTTGCGCAGCCTCGAGTACTACACCCAGTTCTGGGACGAATTCTGCACCCGCGGCCAGGGCAGCTTCTTTTTCGTTTACGAAGACGGCAAACCCAGCGTGGGCGCCTTTGTGATCAACTACGGATCCAAGGCAACCTACAAGGACGGCGGCTCCACCCAGAACAGGAAGCAGTACGGCGATTCGCACCTGGTCCAGTGGCAGGCCATCCGGAGAATGCAGGAACTCGGCTGCACCGAGTATGACTTCTGCGGCACGCCGCCTTCCGGCCTGATCAAGGACAAGTCCCACCACCTGTACGGCATGGGAATGTTCAAAACGAGCTTCACCAAGACGGTGACGGACTTCGTCGGCTGCTACGACTACGTGCTGTCGCCCGTCAGGCACACCTTGTGGGTCAAGGGCGCGGAACGGGTCTTCCGCCGGCTTGAAACCGCACGCACCGGCCAGCAGTTCTACTGACCGCCCACCAGCCACTCTCACCATCCACACCACGAAGGCCAGCGCCTGCCCCAGTCGGCAGCCCAGCCATAGATGAGGTTATTTCCGTGAATCCAACCAAGGCCGGAGCCGGACTCGAGTTCAGCGTCCTCAGCGATGCCGAGTTTGAGTCCTTCTCCCTCAAGCACCCGCAAAACAACTTCATCCAGTCCGCTGACTTCACCCGTTTCCAGCGTGCCCGCGGTCAGTCAGTGGAACTGTTCGGTGTCAGGCGCGACGGCGACCTGGTCGCCGCCGGGAAACTGAACTTCACCACCAACCGCTGGGGCTACAAGGTGTGCGAGTGCGCCAAGGGCCCCCTCCTGGACTACACGGACGCCGCACTGGTGCGTGACGTCGTCGGACTCCTCAAGGAACGCGCCGCGGAACGCAAGGCCGCCGAACTCCGGATTTCCCCGAACCTGACGTACATCGCCCGCGATGCCGACGGCGCCGAACACCCCGAGATCGTGGACAACAGGCCGCTCGTGGCGGAACTGGCGGGCCTTGGTTTTGAACACCAGGGCTCCGACATGAACTTCGCCAACGTCAACTGGATGTTCATCAAGCAGCTCGGCGGCATCACGGACGCCGAGGAGCTCATCATGGGCACCAGCTACCGGACACGGAAGGCCATCCGGAAGGCTGAAAAGAACGGTGTGTTCCTGGAGCAAGCCACCCTTGAAACCCTCGACGAGTTCTACGACGCGCTAAGCACAGCCGGGGACGAGAAGGGCTTCTTCTACCGCGAACGCGAATACTACGACCAGCTCCTGCGGACCACCTCTGCCGAGTTCACGAAACTCATGATGGCCAAGATCGACATCCCCGCGTACCGGAAGTCCATCACCGAACGCCTGGAAGCGGAAGCCGCGTCCGCAGCCGAACTCCGCCGTGACGTCGAAGAGACCGGCAGCAAAAAGAAAGCCAACCGGCTCAAAGTTGTCCAGGACCTCGTGGACAGCTACGAGCGCAGCCTCAAGGACATCGAGCGGTTCCCGGACTCGGTGGGTGTGGCTACAGTGGCCGCCATCCACTTCGTCTGCTTCGGCGACGAGGTGGTCTGCGTTATCGGCGGCACCAAGCAGGACTACATCTACTTCAACGGCGCCACGTCCCTGTACTGGGGAATGATGCTGCACGGGCTGGACAAGGGCTACTCGCGCTACAACTTCTACGGCACCTTCGGCATCCAGGGACAGGACGAAGAAGGCCACGGCGGCTACGAGTTCAAGAAGGGCTTCGGCGGCGACGTGGTCCAGCTGCTGGGTGACTTCGTGATGCCCGTGCGGCCGGTAGCCTTCCAGGCCAACCGCCTGGTCCGCGCGGGCATCGCGGCGGCCCGCACCCTGCTGGGCAAACTGCCACTGAAGCGCCAGGCCTAACACCAAACCACGAACTGCCAGAAAGGGAGGAGCACCAAGGTGAACGATCGACCTGGAAATCCAAGGCGCAGGCCTCCCACCGACGGTCTGCCCAAAACAGAGCCGCTCACCCCCTCCCAGCTCCGCCAGGATGCCGCGGCCAAGCGGATGCTGCGGCGCCTGGTGCGGGGGGAGAACCCGCCGACGGCGCCACTGAGTATTGTGGACAGGCTCGCCGGAAGCCCCTACGCCAACCCCATGATCCAGGTGGGAGGCGTGGACACCTCCGCACGCAAGACCCTGGACTTTTCCCTGCACCTGGCCGAGACCATGTTCCGGTACGGGGCAGGCGCCCTGGAAGTGGAGACGAGCATTATTGCCGTCACCGCGGCGCTGGGGCTGAAAAACATCGAAGTGGACATCACCAACCAGTCGGTGGCCATCAACTATGCGCCCAGGGACCAGACGCCGATCGCGCTGCTTCGGGTGGTGCGGTCCTGGACCAACAACTATGCCGGGCTGGCCAAAGTACACCGGCTGGTGACGGACATCGTGGCCGGGGGAGTGGGCCGCGATGAGGCGATCCGCCGGCTGGACGAGGCCATCACCAGCCCCAAACCGTTTCCACGCTGGATGGTCACTGTAGCCTTCGGCGTGTTCGCGGCAGTCTTTGTGGGCGTGCTCGGCGGAGGTCCGGTGTCCTCGGGCATCGCCTTCGTGGCCAACATCGGTGTCAGCCTGCTCGCCCGCCAGCTGGGCCGGTGGAGGGTTCCGGATTTCTTCACGACGGCGGCATGCTCCTTCGGCGTGACGCTCACCGCGTTGCTGCTGTGGCGGTTTGAGCTCACTAACGCACCGGCGATTGTGGTGGTGGGCGGCATCCTCCTGCTCCTGCCCACCGGACGCCTCGTCTCGTCGGTCCAGGACGCCATCAACGGGTTCCCGGTGACCGCCGCGGGCCGGTTCCTGTCCACCCTGCTGACGTTCGGCGCGATTGTGGCCGGGATCGCGGTGGCCTTTGTGATCGGTTCGATGACCGGGATGCAGCCGATTAGCGTCACGGAAACGTTTCCGCCTGCCTACGACCTCTGGGTCCTGGTCATCCTTATCGCCGTGGCAGTGATGGCCATCGGCGTGACGGAGCAGACCTCGTGGGAACTGCTGCTGCCCACCGCAGCCGTGGGCGTGGTGGGCTATTTTGTACTGCTTGGCGCTGCTTCCCTCGGCGTCGGTGACCGTTTCTCCCCGGCGGTCGCGGCCGTTGTGATTGGACTATTGGCTCGAGTGGTGGCTCTGAAAATGGGCGCTCCCCAGCTGGTGGTGGCCGTCCCGGCGGCCCTGATCCTGTTGCCTGGACTGACCATCTTCCGCTCGATGTATGTGCTGACCATCGAGGAATCCGAAGTCCTGCTGGGAGCTGGCGGCATGCTCAACGCCGGCGCGATAGTCCTGGGCACAGCCGCCGGCATTGTCCTCGGCGACACCCTGGCCCGGCCCTTGACACGCAGCCTGGCCAGCAACGAGCGGCGCCGCGCCCGCCGCCGTTAACCGCCCGCCGCCGTTAGGCAACGGTCAGATCTACCCTGCTTAGATCTTTCCTACGGGGAGTTTCTTCTCAGCCTGGAAATCGTCCTCCACCCGGCCCTGGGCCCAGTAGCCGGACAGCGAAACCTGGCTCCGTTCGAGGCCGCGCTGGACGAAAAAGACGTCTCGGAGGCCCTTCATGTAGCCGCGCTCGCCGTGCGCAAAAACGTCGACCCGTCCGGCGGGCCACTCGGCGCCGGCAACCGCGGAAACCAGGAGTTCCCCGGCGCCTGCAGGAACGCCGTTGCGGCGGAGCCAGGTCACCTGAACGCCCGCCGGGGACGCGAGGGGCTGGATGTCCGCGTCGCTGTCCACCTCGATGAACGCCAGGCCGACCGCTTCAACAGGCAGTGATTCGATGGCGGCGGCGATCGCAGGAAGTGCGGCTTCATCACCGGCAAAGAGGTACCAGTCAGCGTCGGGCGACGGGTTGTAGGCACCGCCCGGCCCGGTGAAGGTGAAGGTATCGCCGGGCTTGGCGGCAGCCGCCCAAGGGCCGGCCAGCCCTTCGTCGCCGTGGATTACAAAGTCGATGGCGAGTTCCTGCGCCTCGATGTCCACCCAGCGGACCGTGTAGGTGCGGGTGAAGGGCCACTGCTCGCGGGGCATGGTTTCGCGGATGGTCCACAGGTCCAGGGGCTGGGCATAGTCAACGCCGGGCTGCGGAAAAACGATCTTGATGTAGCGGTCCACGAAGCTGTTGTTCACGTAGGCGGCAAAACCCTTGCCGCCGGCCACGATCCTGACCATGTGGGGCGAGAGTTCTTCCCGTCGAATGACCGTGAGGTCGATCTGCGGACGTGTATTTTTTGTGGCGCTGGTGGCGGCCGGAACAGTGCTCATAAGGTAACCCTAAGCTAAGGGAGCGCGGGGAGGTCCCAGGTTACGCCAGGGCAGCCCTGGTCCTGCAGCAGCCGGTTGATGGTGCTGAAGGGCCGGGAGCCGAAGAATCCGCGCGACGCCGACAACGGGCTGGGGTGGGCGCTGGACACGACCGCCGCGCCCGGTAGGAGGGGCCGGACGCTCTCCGCGTCCTTTCCCCACAGCACCGCCACCAGCGGCGCCGGGCCGCCGTCGGACGTGCGCCGGCCGGCCACCGCGGTGACTGCCGCCGTCGTGATGGCCTCCCAGCCTTTGCCCCGGTGGGAGCCGGCTGCCCCGGCCCGGACGCTCATGACCCGGTTAAGCAGCAGGATCCCCTGGCTGGCCCAGGCGGACAGGTCGCCGTGGACGCGCGCCGGAAGGCCGAGGTCGGACTCAAGCTCACGGTAGATATTGGCCAGGCTCCGCGGGATGGGCCGGGTCCGTCCGTCAACGGCGAAGGACAGGCCGATCGCATGGCCCGGCGTCGGGTAGGGGTCCTGGCCCACTACCAGGACTTTCACGCCCGCCAGCGGCTGCCGGAAGGCGCGCAGAACGTTCGACGGCGCCGGCAGCACCTGGTGCCCCGCGGCAACTTCGGTGGCCAGGAAGCGCAGGACACTGCGCAGTTCACTCTCCACCGGGCCCAGCGCCTCCGCCCAGTCGGCCGCCATCAGCGCAGTGAGCGGCAAGGCGGCCATCTCGGCAAAGCCCAGGGCATCCGCCGGGTCCGCCGCCAGTTCGAAGAGCGCGTCAGAATCAAACACGCTCCCATTCTCGCAGGGTTGCCGGCCGCTGCATCCGGGGCGCAAATGACAACGGTGTTATTCACGCCGTAGCATGGGGAGGAGATTTTGAAACTTAACCGGTGATTCAGCGAGACCAGCGAAAGGGTGTGCCGTGGCGGAACCTGCTCGCGAACACATGCCGGAGCCGGAAGAGCGCGGCTCTTTGCTGGCGGATTTTACGCTTCGTGACTCCCCCCTGAGCGAGCGAGACCAACAGATGCTTGCGCTGGAGCGGCAGTGGTGGAAGTACGCCGGGGCCAAGGAACAGGCCATCAGGGAGCTGTTCGATCTGTCCGCAACGCACTACTACCAGCTGCTCAACGCCCTCATTGACACCGAAGCTGCACTGGCCCACGACCCCATGCTGGTCAAGAGATTGCGTAGACTACGTACGTCGCGTCACCGGGCACGCACTGCACGACGCCTGGGTTCCGACGCCTGACCACGCTCGTGCTGAGCCATCAGCAGCAATCAACAAGGACGTCTCCCCACCATGACCAAATACGCTCGGGATGAATTCGACAAGGTTCCGGAGTCCGCCTCGCGGCAGGGCGTCCACCGTGCGGCATCGGCGCCGGCCCGCCGCAAGCTGTGGCCCATCCTTGCTGTGGGGATTGTGGCATTGGCCATCGGAGTGGTGTCCTTCCTGATCCTTCCCAAGCTCGGGTTCACCCAGGCCGGCAGCGAAGCCTCCACCAGCCTGGAATCAACCGCGGCCTCCGAGGCAAGCACGGCACCGTCCGTCACCGCTCCATCTTCCGCAGACCCGGAGCCCTCGAAGAGCCCGGACGCCGGGCCCAGCGCTTCGCCCAGTAACGTCCCCTCCGCAGCTGTGCTGGACAAGACCCAGGGCATTGCCATCTACAACGCGGCAGGTACGGCCGGGCTCGCCGGACGCATCAGCTCGATGGTCCAGGCCGATGGCTGGACCCTGGGCCAGGTGGGAAACTGGGGCGGCGCTCCGCAAAAGACATCCGCAATCTTCTATGCAGGCCCGGCGCAGAAAGCCAACGCAGAAGCAGTCTCCAAACTCCTGAACATCCCCACGCTGGTGGAGACCCAGGAATTCCAGGTGCCGTTGGTTGTTGTCCTGGGGCCGGGCTACCAGTAACGCCGCGCGGTCACGCCTGAATAACTTTTGGGCACCGGAGCGGCCGTGTGGCTCGGCCCGCCGGATGGCTTGTCGCTAGAGTGATTTCAGGCTTCGGTCCGTAACAAGCGGCACACTTCCGACGGGGACCGACGGCACGACGGAAAAGAGCGGACATCATGGCATTGGGAACGGTTAAGTGGTTCAACGCCGAAAAGGGCTACGGCTTTATTACGGTGGACGGCTCCGGGGACGATGTCTTTGTGCACTGGTCGGCTATTGAGGGCGAAGGTTACCGGGCACTGGATGAGGGACAGCGCGTGGAGCTTGAAGTCGGTGAAGGCGAGAAGGGCCCGCAGGCAGAAAACGTCCGGCCCGCGCAGTGATCTCCCGCAGCTTGCGTTCAACAATCGTCCGCACGACCACAGGGGCGGCCCTCCTGCTGGCCCTGGCCGGCTGTGCCGGAGCCGGCGGCGGCGGCGCCCGCGTTGAATCCGCTGAAGCATCCGGTGACGGCACGCTGCGGATCGGGCTGATCCAGGACAGCACAGGGAAGCAGGCCTTCCTCAACGACTCGCAGCTCGCCGCGGCCCAACTGGCAATCAAGGAAATCAATGCGGCCGGCGGCCACAAGGGCAGGCCCGTAGATCTGGTGGTGGGCGCCGGTGATGGTGCCGACGCCCAGGCCAGGAGTCTGGCCTCAGCCAAGGTTGACGCGGTCATTGGACCCACGGATTCGAGTCACGCCGCCGCTGCCATCGACGTCCTCGCGGCGGCCCGCGTGCCGCTCGTCTCGCCTGCAAACTCCGCTGCCGGCCTGTCCCGCTACAAGAGCGGCGGCTATTACTTCAGGACGGCCGCGGCGGACGTAGCCCAGGCATCGGTGCTGGTGAAGCTGGCCAAGGACGGCGGCGCCAAGAGCCTGGCCGTGGTCCACCAGGACTCCAGCTACGGAAAGGACGTGGCTGCCGCGGTGGCCGGCGCCGCCAAAAACGCCGGCCTGGAAACTGTCTCCACCACCGCCTTCAAGCCCGGCGCCGCCGGGAACGCCGCAGCCGCTGCCAAGGCCGCCACTCCTGACGCTGTAGTGCTGATCGCCAGGGACGACGCCCAGGGCGCCATCGCAGAGCTCAATAACGCGGGACTTTCGGGCAAGAGCATCATCCTGAGCGACGGCGCCTTCGCCCAGTACGGTTCGGGACTTGGATCCAAGGCGCTCGAAGGTGCACGTGCAGTGGTGCCGGGCCTGTTGCCGTCTGCGGACTTCCAGGCCCGTCTTGTGTCGGTCAACCCTGCCCTGAAAGACCTTTCGTTCGCCGCGGAGACCTACGACGCCGTGAACCTGGCGGTCCTGGCGGCAGCCAAGGCTGACGACGACGCCGGCCGCTCCATCGCCGCCAACCTGATCGCCGTCTCCGGCGGGACAGGAGGCGGGCAGCCCGCCGCGCAGGCCCCGGGCCCGGCCACCAAGCCGTGCCTGTCCTACACCGACTGCCTCGCGGTCCTGAAGACCGGGGCAGGCATTAACTACGACGGCGAATCGGGGCCGGTTGCCTTCGACGCCAACGGTGACATCACGACGGCCAACTACATGGTGTTCACCTACGGCGCAGACAACAGGGCAGTTCTCAGCGGCCACGAGGCGGCAGGCCGGGCCACGGGCTGATCGCCGGTGGCGAACGGGCCGCCCTGACAGGGCGATTTACGGGACCTTTCGCTTGCACTCTCACCTAGGGAGTGCTAATTATTGAGTTAGCACTCATACGTACCGACTGCTAAAGCAACGTCCGGTTTGACCGGAATCGGGGCTTGGCGGCGGTCGTGGAGCGAGAGAAATACCTAGCTGGAGTGAGATCCCCAGCCGCGGCATACAGAGGCCGCCGGTGAAGGATCGTCCGTCGCGGGCACTGCAGTGAGGTTCATTCTTAACGACTGTCCCGAAAGGACTACTGCCGTTATGGCCAAGATCATTGCATTTGATGAAGAGGCACGCCGCGGTCTTGAGCGGGGCCTGAACATCCTCGCCGACGCCGTCAAGGTCACCCTCGGCCCGCGTGGACGCAACGTCGTCCTCGAAAAGAAGTGGGGCGCCCCCACGATCACCAACGATGGTGTTTCCATCGCCAAGGAGATCGAGCTGGACGACCCTTACGAAAAGATCGGCGCCGAGCTGGTCAAGGAAGTTGCCAAGAAGACGGACGACGTCGCTGGCGACGGCACCACCACGGCTACCGTGCTGGCGCAGGCCCTGGTCAAGGAAGGCCTGCGCAACGTCGCGGCCGGCGCTGACCCGCTGTCCCTCAAGCGCGGCATCGAGAAGGCCGTAGCGGCCGTCACGGTTGAGCTGCTGGCCTCCGCCAAGGAAATCGAAACCAAGGAAGAGATTGCGGCAACTGCCTCCATCTCCGCCGGTGACGACGAAATTGGCGCCCTGATCGCTGAAGCCCTGGACAAGGTGGGCAAAGAAGGCGTCATCACCGTCGAGGAATCCAACACCTTCGGCCTGGAGCTCGAGCTCACCGAAGGCATGCGCTTCGACAAGGGTTACATCTCCGCGTACTTCGTTACCGATACCGAGCGCCAGGAAACGGTCCTTGAGGACCCGTACATCCTGATCGTCAACTCCAAGATCTCCAACGTCAAGGAACTGGTTGCTGTCCTGGAAAAGGTCATGCAGTCCAACAAGCCGCTGCTGATCATTGCCGAGGACATCGAGGGCGAGGCCCTGGCCACCCTGATCGTCAACAAGATCCGTGGCACCTTCAAGTCCGTTGCCGTCAAGGCTCCGGGCTTCGGCGACCGCCGCAAGGCCCAGCTGGCCGACATCGCTGTACTCACCGGTGGCCAGGTCATCGCCGAGGAAGTCGGACTCAAGCTGGAGACCGCCGGACTGGAACTCCTGGGACGCGCCCGCAAGGTTGTTGTCACCAAGGACGAGACCACCATCGTTGAAGGTGCCGGCGACGCCGACCAGATCGCTGGCCGCGTTTCCCAGATCCGTGCCGAGATCGAAAACTCCGATTCGGACTACGACCGCGAGAAGCTGCAGGAACGCCTGGCCAAGCTGGCCGGCGGCGTTGCAGTCATCAAGGCCGGTGCCGCAACCGAGGTTGAGCTCAAGGAACGCAAGCACCGCATTGAGGACGCTGTCCGCAACGCGAAGGCTGCTGTTGAAGAAGGCATCGTCGCCGGTGGCGGCGTTGCGCTGATCCAGGCCGGCGCCAAGGCGTTCGCGAACCTGAACCTGACCGGTGACGAAGCAACGGGTGCGAACATCGTCCGCGTTGCCATCGACGCCCCGCTGAAGCAGATCGCCTTCAACGCCGGCCTCGAGCCTGGCGTTGTTGTCGACAAGGTCCGCGGCCTGCCTGCAGGCCACGGCCTGAACGCAGCAACCGGCGAATACGTCGACCTGCTGGCTGCCGGCATCAACGACCCCGTCAAGGTAACCCGCTCTGCCCTGCAGAACGCGGCTTCCATTGCCGGTCTGTTCCTCACCACCGAGGCCGTTGTGGCCGACAAGCCGGAGAAGAACGCTCCGGCCATGGGTGGCGGCGACGACATGGGCGGTATGGGCGGCTTCTAGTCCCCAGCGCCCGGACCACGTTCCGCGCAAACCATAATGCGGCCCCCTCCACTGGAGGGGGCCGCATTTGTTTGCGCTACTTGCGGGCCGTGGCCAGCATTCCTTCGACTTCCTTCTTGAACGCGTCGGCGGCCGCCTGCGGAGTCAGCCGGTCGTACAGGACTTCATCGGTGAACCGCTTGATGACGTTCTGGACGCTGCCGGCACCCACCGGCGGGACGGGAGGCGCGTCGGCGATGTCCGGCGCAATGTCCTTCAGGAAGGCCACCACGGTGGTGTCAGCCGGCTTGAGGGCCGGTGTGATGCCCTCGACGATCCCGGAGTTGCCGGGGACTCCGCGGTCTGTCATAAGGATGGCGCCTGCCGCGGGGCTGTTGGCCAGGTAATTGATAAAGGTTGCGGCGGCTTCCGGATGCTTGGACCGTGAGGACGCGGACCAGAACATGGTGGGCTTGTAGTACATGCCGTTGTCCGCAGACTGCCCGTCGGGGCTGGGGGCCCGGAGCATCTTGATGCTGCTGCCCGTGGTGGTTTCCAGCGATCCCAGCTGGTTAGTCCACCACCAGGCCATGCCTACACGGTTGGTGCCGAACAGGCTCTCCTCAAGGCCTGCGCCGGAGTCCTCAGTGGCCACCGTGGCCGGCGGGCTTGCCTGGGAATCGCGCTGTTCCTTCAGCCGTTCCCAGAACGAAGCGGCCGTAGCGGTGTCGAAGTCCAGTTTTCCGTCCTGGGAGTAGAGGTTCTCGCCGTGCTGCCGAAGCCAGATGATGAGGTCCGCCTCGTTGCTGCCATAGGCTGCGCCGTAGCTCTTCCCGTCACCGGCCGCGCTGAGTTTCGCGGCGGTGTCCATGAAGTCGTCCCAGGTCCAGGTGGTGTCGTCGGGGACAGGCACGTTTGCTGCCTCAAAGACCTTGGTGTTTGCCATGATGACGTAAGCGTTCTTCCCGGTGCTCAACCCGTACTGTGCGTTGTCGTATTGGCCGGACGCCAGTGATTCCTTGTCCAGCGTGGAGGTGTCGATCCCGCCCTGTTTGGCCAGGTCCAGCAGCGCCCCGCGGCCGCCGTACTCGGCGATGTATTTCTGGTCCATCTGGATGACATCCGGTGCGTCATTGGCAGCGGTCGTGGTGGCCAGTTTGTCCCAGTAGCTGGCCCATTCGCCCGGCTCGGATTCGATCTTGATGTTGGGATGTTCCGCCTCGAACGCGTCGATGACCCGCTCTGTTTGCGCGTTGAGGTACTCGTTGCCCCACCAGGCGAACCGCAGGGTGACTTCGCTGCTTTCGCTGGAGCCGGCGGGTGCACCGCAGCCTGTGGCGAGCAGTGAGACAGCGACGGCGACGGCGCCGAACTGGAATCTCCTGCGGCTAATGGTCCGAATCTTCATTGATGTGCCTTCCTCAAACGGGTGGAGGTCCACCCAGCGCGTGTCCCGTGACGGCGTCGGTGCCGGCGCGAAGCTTCAGCTGAGAAAGCGCTTTCCCGGCCAGGATTCCGATTCTGCCGCGCTTCGACTTCGGCGTCAAGGCTTTTCGGTAAGCGGTTTCCCGCATGCTGGCTGAACCGGTTGCCGGCGCTGTCTGGCAGGATGGTTAGGTGACAATTACTGCAGCGGCCGACGGTTCGGCTCTAGGAAATCCCGGCCCGGCCGGTTGGGCCTGGTATGTGAACGACGACTGCTGGCGCGCCGGGGGATGGCCGCACGGCACCAACAACCAGGGCGAGCTGATGGCCGTCCTGGATCTGTTCCGTGCCACCGCCCATGTCCCGGAGCAGGACCTGAGGGTCCTGTGCGACAGCCAGTACGTGATCAACTCCATCACAAAGTGGATGCCGGGCTGGAAACGCAAGGGCTGGCGGAAGGCCGACGGAAAACCCGTCCTGAACGTGGAGCTGCTCAAGGAACTTGACCGGGAAATCGCCGGCCGGAAATACACGTTTGAATGGGTCAAGGGCCACGCAGGCCACGACCTCAATGAGGCAGCCGATGTCCGCGCGCGTGCAGCCGCCACCGCGTACCAGCAGGGTGTGGCAGCGCGTTCAGGCCCGGGCTTCGCGGGAGCCCCGACAGCGGTTGGCCCAGCAACTGATAGCCGGGTTGCCGTCAGCCCTGGGGCCGGCGCCGCACTGGCCGGCCCCGATGCCGCCACTGCAGCCAGCCTTCAGTCCGCCACCACTGCCGGCGGTGCTGGCTTCGACGGTCAGGGCTCGTACGGCCAGGTCCTTATCAACCAAGGCCCCTACGAGGAGCCGGACCTCTTCAGCGAGCTGGAAAGCGACTCCTTCATCCCGTCGGAGTCCGCCGGGGCCGAGATGATCCCCGAAGCGATCGTCGAGGCCCTCGAACGCGAGTTGTCGGGCCCCGACATCCGTGGCGACATCGGCCGCACGGGCGTCCTGCTGCACCCTGATTTTATGGAGATCGGAGCCTCGGGCAGGGTATGGACCCGTGACGCCACGATGATGGCATTGGA
Organism: Pseudarthrobacter humi; assembly: GCF_024294965.1. Lineage (NCBI taxonomy): Bacteria > Bacillati > Actinomycetota > Actinomycetes > Micrococcales > Micrococcaceae > Pseudarthrobacter > Pseudarthrobacter humi. Next base: position 198,640 of record NZ_JANCLV010000007.1, on the reverse strand, counting down.
AGAGGAACCGGTGCAGCACACTGAACTGGAGATCCTGGGTGCGGACCGCATCGGCACCAGCGCGATCCTGCTGACGTGCCGCAGCTATTCGCGCTCAGGCACGGCTCTCCATAGCTCACTGTGGGTCTTGGACGGCAACAGATGGCGGCTCCGGTTCCGCCAGGGGACGCCTGAGGCGTAAAGGCCATTTCGGCTGGGGACTCAGCTGAAGCGCTGGGTGTTGCCCTGCTCGGCCTGGGCGTAGGTGGATGCTGCTGATGCCAGGGCCATGTTGATGGATGCCAGTGATGCCTCCACCTTGCCCTGGGTGAGTGTCCACTCGGTCACCAGGGCCTGGAAGTTGTTGGCAGCCGAGCCCCGCCAGGTGGACTGCAGTTCGTCCAGGCCGCGCTTCATGGCCTGGACGTCCGAGCTGATCCGGTCCACGGTTGCCTTGACGTTGGCCGACTTCAGCTGGAGGAGTTCGGTGTCGACGGAAATGATGCTCATGGCGTGCTGCCTCTCGAAGTAGTGGGACAGCATCTGCTGCCCGCCCGGCTGCTCCGGGCCACTACTGCGAGCCTACGGACGGGCACTGCCCGCACGCCACGCTCGATGGCTATATGTGGATAACCTTGCCATCTCCGTGGCCTCCGTCCAGGGGATCGCCATCCTGCATGGCCGTCGCGCCCGCGTGGGCTTCCCCGAGGTGGTCATCCCCGGCGTGAGCCTCATCGGTGGCGTCGTCCCGGACCGGCAGGCTGACCACCAGCGTGGCGCCGCCGCCGTCGGTCTTTTCCACCCTGACGGACCCCCCGTGCGATCCCACGATGGCCGCGACAATCGCGAGCCCCAGGCCGCTGCCGCCGGTCTCACGCGTCCGGGACGTGTCCGCGCGGTAGAAACGCTCGAACACCTTGGATGCGTCCTCTTCGGAGATGCCGGGGCCGTGGTCACGGACCTCGATCACCGCGAGCGGCTGCCCGCCGTCGGAGGCACGGACCCCGACGGCTAGTTCGATCGGGCTGCCGTCCGGGGTGTAGCGCAGGGCGTTCCCCATGAGGTTACCCACCACCTGCCGCAGTTTTGCTTCGTCACCGAGCACCGGCGCGGGGGCGGCGGCCGGGCTGTCACCAAGGCCGGTCAGGGAGATGGGGCGCGAGCGGTCGCTTGCCTGCGTGTCCACCACCGCATCGTGGGCAATCAGCTGCAGGTCAACGGGCTTTTGCTGTAGCGGGCGCTGTTCGTCCAGGCGCGCCAGCAGGAGGAGGTCCTCCACCATGGAGCCCATCCGTTTGGCTTCGCTTTCGATCCGCCCCATGGCCGTGGCCACGTCCTCGTCGGTGGCCAGCGCGCCGTGGCGGTAGAGCTCGGAGAAACCCCTGATGGTCACGAGCGGGGTACGCAGCTCGTGGGAGGCGTCGGCCGCGAACCGGCGCATTCTGCCTTCGGAGGCTGTCCGGGCGGCAAAGGCCGTCTCGATGTGCGCCAGCATGGCGTTCAGCGAGCTGCCGAGCCGCCCCACTTCAGTGCCGGGATTCTCGACGTCCACACGCCTGGAAAGGTCGCCCGCGGCGATGGCGGCTGCGGTCTTTTCCACCTTGGCCAGCGGACGGAATGACCGGGACACGGTCCAGCTGGCGATCAGGGAGGCCAACAGCAGGGTGAGCAGGCCGACGCCGGTGACCACCAGGGTGGCGTGCTTGAGGACATCATCCACGCTTTGCAGCGGCAAGCCGATGACAACGACGGCGGGACGGCCGACATAGAGCACGGTCACCGCCACCACCCGCCAGTTCTGGCCGTCCGTGCCCCTGACCTGGTACGGGCGGGTTCCCCGGTTCTGGGCGTCCTCAACGGAGATGGTTGCGATGTCGGGGTGGTCATCCGGATCGCCGCCCAACAGCTGGGGGCTCTCACCAGGGGTGTAAAGGATCAGCGAGTAGTCAGAGGGGACCATCGGGTTGGTGGGTGCCTGCAGCTGGGTGAACGAGCGCTGCTTGCTGGCGAGGTCGACGGCAGCGTACAGCTTGTCATCCACCTGCGCCTGGAGGTAGCTGTGCAGCAGCGTGAGCGTGCCGGCGCCGGTTGAAGTCAGCGCAACAATCAGCAGTGCCATGATCATGGCCACCAGCTGGGACCTCAACGAGGCCGATTTCCACCGCTGCAGCAAGGTCAGCGCTTCTCTGCCGTCCGGAGCACGTAGCCCACTCCGCGTTTGGTCTGGATCAGTGCCGGTGCGTCCGGATCAAGGTCCACCTTGCGCCGGAGGTAGGAGATGTAGGACTCCACGATCGAGGCGTCGCCGTTGAAGTTGTACTCCCAGACGTGGTCCAGGATCTGGGATTTCGACAGCACGCGGTTGGGGTTCAGCATGAGATACCGGAGGAGCTTGAATTCCGTGGGGGACAGTTCGATCACGGTGCCGCCGCGGCGCACTTCGTGGGCGTCGTCGTCGAGCTCCAGGTCGTCCACCCGGATCACGGCGTCGTCGTCGTCGAGCAGGGGCTGCGTGCGGCGCAGGACGGCACGGATGCGGGCCACTACCTCGTCCAGGCTGAACGGCTTGGTGACGTAGTCATCCCCGCCTACTGTGAGGCCGGTGACCTTGTCCTCAGTGTCGTCCTTCGCCGTGAGGAACAGGACCGGAAAGTGTTTACCCGAAGCCCGCAGCTTGCGGGTGACGGTGAAGCCATCCATGTCCGGCAGCATCACGTCCAGCACAGCCAGATCCGGCGCGTGGAGCTCGGCGGCGGCCAGCGCGTCACGGCCGTTGGCGGCAGAGACCACCTCGAAGCCTGCGAAGCGGAGCGAGGTGGACAGCAGCTCGCGGATGTTGGGCTCGTCATCAACAACTAGCAGCTTGGCTTCTGGGCCGGTCTTCTTCATGCTCCCATCATGCTCCCAGAAACTGTGAGTTTTCTGGATGGATGGTGGGTGTTCCATGGGGAGCCCGCCGTGGCATGGCCATCCCAGCGCCGGACAGGAACACCGGGTGCCGTTAGACGGCGCCGACATCCTTGGCGTCCATGATCCGGTAGGCATAGCCCTGCTCTGCCAGGAAGCGCTGTCGCTTGGCCGCGAAATCCTGGTCCAGGGTGTCACGGGCCACGAGCGAGTAGAAGCGGGCCGCCCGGCCGTCCTTCTTGGGGCGGAGCAACCGGCCCAGCCGCTGGGCTTCCTCCTGCCGCGACCCAAAGGAACCGGAGACCTGGATGGCCACCGAGGCCTCGGGCAGGTCGATGGAGAAGTTGGCCACCTTGGAAACCACCAGCGTGTTCACGTCGCCGGCCCGGAATGCATCGAAGAGCTTCTGCCGTTCCTTGACGGACGTATCGCCCTTGATGACGGGAGCCTGCAGGCGCTCGCCGATCTCGTCCAGCTGGTCAATGTATTGCCCGATCACCAGCAGCTGCTCGCCCTGGTGCCGGGCCACCAACTGTTCCACGATCAGGGTCTTGGACTCGGACGTGGCGCACAGCCGGTATTTGTCCGCGTCCTCGGCCATGGCATAGGCCACGCGTTCGTCCCGGGGCAGGTCAATGCGGACCTCCACACAGTCCGCGGGGGCGATGTAGCCCTGGGCTTCGATGTCCTTCCAGGGCGCGTCGTACCGTTTGGGCCCGATGAGGCTGAAGACCTCGCCTTCGCGGCCGTCCTCGCGGACAAGGGTGGCGGTGAGGCCCAGCCGGCGCCGGGCCTGCAGGTCCGCGGTCATCCTGAAGATCGGCGCCGGCAGGAGGTGCACTTCGTCATAGATGATCAGGCCCCAGTCGTGGCCGTCCACCAGCTCCAGATGCGGGTACAGGCCGCCGCGTTTGGTGGTGAGGACCTGGTACGTGGCGATGGTGACCGGACGGACCTCCTTGACCGCGCCCGAGTACTCGCCGATTTCGTCCTCCGTCAGGGACGTCCTCTTGAGCAGCTCGTCCTTCCACTGCCGGGCTGCCACCGTGTTGGTGACCAGGATGAGGGTTGTGGTGGAGCTCGTGGCCATGGCCGCGGCACCCACCAGCGTCTTGCCGGCCCCGCAGGGCAGCACCACCACGCCGCTGCCGCCGGCCCAGAAATTCTCGGTGGCGAGCTGCTGGTACGGGCGGAGCTTCCAGCCGTTCTCGTTCAAGGCGATCAGGTGGGGGGTGCCGTCCACGTAGCCGGCCAGATCCTCCGCCGGCCACCCGATTTTCAGGAGCAGCTGCTTGAGCTGGCCGCGCTGCGAGGAGTGGACCACAATGGTTTCGCCGTCGATCCGCGGCCCCAGCAGGGGCTGGATTTTTTTGGCCCGGATGACCTCCTCCAACACCGGGTAGTCGTCCGTGCGCATCACCAGGCCGTGCTGGGGGTCCTTCTCCAGCCGCAGCCGCCCGTACCGGGACATGGTCTCTTCGACGTCGATCAGCAGCGAATGCGGCACGGGGAACCGCGAGTATTTGAGCAGCGTGTCCAGGACCTTCTCCGCGTCCAGGCCGGCGGCGCGTGCGTTCCACAGGCCAAGGGGCGTCAGGCGGTAGCTGTGCATATGCTCCGGGGCGCGTTCCAGCTCGGCGAACGGGGCGATGGCGTGGCGCGCCTCGGTGGCCAGTTCGTGGTCCACTTCGAGCAGGATGGTTTTGTCACTTTGGACGATCAGCGGGCCGTCGTTCACGCGGGGCAGTCCTTCACTGGCGCAGTTCTTCTGCGGCCTCAATGTCGATAATGCGGTGGATGGAGAGCACGCGCTCGGTTTCCTTGGCAGGATCAAAGACCCTGACGCGTCCGCCGTTTACGGAGAGGGGAACAACTGTCTCCAGGCAGGAATTCCCCTGGCTGTCCACCACGTTCATGCTCACGCGCTGCTTGAGCCGGATAGCCCGTTGCAGCGTTTCCAGCCCAAGCTGGGTCGCAGCTTCGCCGGAGCCAGCCACGGGGCCTGCGTGGTTTCCGGAGGCTTCGGCCCGCCTGTTCCGCAGGACGGCCAGCTGCGCGGCGACGTCGTCCTCCGCGGGTGCGGTCCGCGGCGCCGTATAGACGGGGCGGGCGCTGCCGGGAACATGGTTGGTGCGGCGGAGCCGGACAACTCCGGGCTCGGCCTGGTCCACCGACGGCGAGAGGCCCAGTCCGCGCAGGACCTGGGCTGTTTCCCGCGGCGGAGCGGTGGAAATCAGGACCGTGGGCGCAATGCGGGCCAGCCCCAGGCCGGCCGCTTTGGACTCCGCCGCCAGCTCCAGCACGGTTGCCTCGTCATCGCTTTGGATAAAGCTGGCGGCCATTCCCACCCGGAGCCGGCCGTGCCGGGATGCGGTGTCCTCCACCAGGTATTCCAAGGGCTGGGGCACGGCCGTGGCCGAATGCTCACGCAGGAACTCCAGCAGGCTCGACGCGTCATGCCCGGCGTCCAGCGCCCGCCGGACCGAGTTGGCGGAGAACCGGTAGATAGTGGCGGGCCCGTGCCCCTCGGCGTCGGCCATCACCAGTAGCTTTTCGGCCAGCTCCGGAGCCAGGTATCCCGGGGCAACTGCGGTCAGGTCCGCCTGAAGCAGGACGTGGTTCAGTGCCGCAGGCAGATGCTCGCCCAGGATGCCCAAGGCTTCGTCAGGGTTGTCTTCGGCAATGGCGCTGCCCAGCTGGCTCAACGCACCGGAGCCGATCAGTCCGAGCAGCTCCGCTTCCGCGAGCACACCCCTGATCAGGGAACTGAACCGGCGGGCCATCCGCGGCTGCGTCCATTCAGCCCGCTGGAGGACGGCCGCAGCATCCAGGACCGGTGCCGTGCCGTCCGCAGCGGCAGCCTCCTGGGTGAGTTCCTCCAGGATTTCCAGGATCCGCTTCCGGACCACCGGGGCGTCCGGCCGCTGCGCCTCTGCCGAAAGGGCATTTACGGTGTTCCCCGCCAGGGCGCGGTGCGCGGCGGGAACGCCGCCGGGGCCGTTAGCGGGCTGACCCACCAGTGAGGGCACACGCTCGCTCGCGAGCCAGGCGTTGACCAGCCACAGCCACTGCTCCTGGCGGGGGAGGGACAGCCACTCCAGCTGCGGGGGCTGCACCCACGAAGACGAGTCCACATCAAGGCGCAACAGACCGGCGAGGGCGCTGACCTCCAGCAGCAGGCCCGCCCGGTGCTGGTCGATGCGCAGGGTCTCGGCCAGCCGCTTCATTTCCCGGACACCGACGCCGCCGCTGCGCAGAGTGGCCAGCGGCTGTTCGCGGACGGCGTGGAGGAGGTCACCCACCAGCCGGAGGGTTTCAGCGATGGCGCCCAGCGCCGCGTTCCGGCGAAGCGCAGCGGTGGTGCTGCCCAGCTCCGGAACCGGCGGGGACAATGAGAAGTCATTGATGATAGCGCCGCCGCGCAGGGACAGCCCCACACTGTGCGGCAGTTCCACATGCGCAGCGTCCAGGGGGACCAGGAGGCCGCGGGCCAGGAGCCAGTCAACGGGCCCGACGTCGGCGCCCTGGTTCGAGACCGACGCTTTCCGTTGCGCCTGGGGGACGGCACCCATGGCCCAGTTGCGGAATTTGGCGAGCAGCGCCGTCGTGCGTTCCGGGGCTCCGGCCAAAGCGGCGCTGAGCGCCTCGGGTGAGGATGTCCAATGCTGCAGGGCGAGGGCTGCCTCCATAGGTGTGGTGGCGTTCTGGATGGAGACGCCGCTGCGGTGCAGCTCGGCGACCAGCTGGACTACACGCTGGGCGAACGCGGGCTGAAGCCTGACCAGTTCGGTGTAGCTGCGACCGAGGCCCGCAGGATAGATTCCTACCACGTCTTTGAGGCTTCCCACCGGCAGGTAGTAGCGCTGCCGGTGGCCCGAAACAGCCGTTCCATGCGGCGGCTCTGCCCGGTGCACCAAGGCCAGTTCCTGGAGCGAGGCCAGGATGCGTTCCAGCGCCGCCACCGTGGATCCTGCAATGAGTTTCCGGATGCCCGCCGCCGAGGCGCTGTGTTCGGTGTCCGTGTTGGTGCACAGATGCAGGGTTTCCAGCACCTGCATCTGTGGCCTGTTAAGCCGCTCGAGCGCGCGCTGGACGCTGACCCGCGCGCTTGCCCGGGCGGCCAGGGCGGAAAAGTCAGGAACTGCAGGGGACATAAGGTCCGGCCGCGCTGCGAAGAGCGCCCGCAACGAGTCATCGCTGCGTGCTTCCAGTTCTTTGCTGAGAGCGCGGATAAGGGACATCAGTCCAACGTTACCGCCCGCCGGACTTTCCTGCCCGGCGCCGGCCCGCCACGCTGTCCAGCACCAGGAAAAGCATCAGCAGGAAGGCAACAGGCAACCCGTACAGGGCAGTGGCGGTAACCCAGGCCGGAGCAGCGGTGCCTGCGAAGGCCAGCGCCATGACGGCTCCCACCGCCACGAGGGAAAGCATGGCAACAACCGCTGCGCAGATCATCAGTGGGCGCCGGTATCGCGAGGGTGTCATGCAGGCAACGCTAACAGCCGGGCGGCCGGTGGTGCCGCCACAGGCAGCCGTGAGCGGCGGGCACACAGCCGCAGGCAGGCGGCAGGACGAAGGGTGCGTGAAAGCAGGATTCCGGCCCCCGGCAGGATAACCTTGAAGAACAGACCAACACGGTCCGTCGCTGTCATACCCTGAACCCGCACATCAGTGCGGATGCGGTGACGGCCGGCCGTGTCAGAAGACGTCAGAACGAAGAAGGTTGATTACGTGCCTACCGGCAAGGTCAAGTGGTATGACAAGGAAAAAGGTTTCGGATTCCTCGCAGGCGAGGACGGCCAGGAAGTCTTCCTGCCCAAATCATCGCTGCCCGAAGGCATCACGGAACTGAAGGCCGGCACCCGGGTTGAGTTCGGCGTTGCCGACGGCCGCAAGGGTGCCCAGGCCCTGGGCCTGCGCGTCCTGGACAAGACCCCGTCCATCGCCAAGGCCAAGCGGCCCAGCGCCCGCGACCTCGCGCCGCTGGTCCAGGACCTGGTCAGCGTGCTGGACAACCTCTCCGGAACCCTGTCCGCGGGCAAGTACCCGGAAGGCAACAAGGGAAAAGCCATCGCGGCTGCCCTCCGTAAGGTTGCCGACGAGCTGGACGTTTAGGTCTTGGCCATGAACGCGGAAGCTGAACAGCCGGACACCAAGGCAACGGAGACGGCTGGCCCCAAGACCGAGGCCAAGCGCCGCGCCGGCGTGCCCGTGTGGCGTACCGGGAAGCCGGATGCCTTCCTCGCTGCCGCTGTTGGCGAGGCGCGGACCGCCATCGAAGGCATCGCGGCGGCGTCGGACATCGGTGCGCACCTGGCGGCCAAGAGCGAGGGCGACCGCCTGGTCACCCACCTCTTCGAATCGAAAATGGCCGGATACCACGGCTGGCAGTGGTATGCGGTCCTGACCAGGAACTCGCGCTCCAAGGTGGTCACGGTCAGCGAGCTTGGCCTCCTGCCGGGCGAGGAGTCCATCCTCTCCCCGGAGTGGGTGCCGTGGGCCGAGCGTGTCCGCCCCGAGGACGCGCAGTCGGCAGAGGAAGACGAGCCGCGCGCTGCCGAGGCTTCCGCTGCGGAGCCGGACACTTCGCACGCCGAAGCTGACACCCCCGGGTCCGAGGACCCGGACGAAGAATCCGAAGACTCCGAAGACGACGAGCCCGCCGGCGAGGCTGACTAAGCAGTTGCCAATGCGCAGGGTTAAGAACCAAGAAGGCCGGCACTGATGTCCACCTTCAAATCCCTGCACATCCTCAACTACCGGATCTGGTTCCTCGGCGCGCTGGTTTCCAACATCGGAACCTGGATGCAGCGGACGGCCCAGGACTGGCTGGTGTTTGACCACCTCACCGATCACGACGCCGGGGCCATGGGTATCACCATGGCGCTGCAGCTGGGGCCGCAGCTCTTCCTTGCCCCCGTGGCCGGCCTCGTGGCGGACCGGTACAGCCGCCGGCAGCTGCTCATCATCACCCAGTCAATGATGGCTCTCCTGAGCGCCGGCCTGGGCATCCTCGTGGTGCTCGGAGCCGGCCAGCTGTGGCACGTCTACGGCTTCGCCCTGCTGCTGGGCATGGTCTCAGCCCTCGATGCCCCGGTGCGGCAGACCTTTGTTTCTGAACTGGTGCGGGACGACTACCTGCCCAACGCCGTGGCCCTGAACAGCGCCTCCTTCAATGTCGCCCGGATGATCGGGCCCGCCGTGGCCGGTGTCCTCACCGTGGCGGTGGGTCCCGGCTGGGTGTTCCTGATCAACACCTTCACGTTCCTGGCCATGCTCCTGAGCCTGTGGAAGATCCCGACGGCGTCCTTGCGGCAGCTTCCCCGGGCGGCTCCGGGCAAGGGCCGGATCCGGGAAGGGCTGCGCTATGTGCGGTTCCGGCCGGACATTGGGGTGGTCCTGGTGGCCGTGTTCATCGTGGGAACACTCGGCCTTAACTTCGTGCTGTTCATCGCCGCGATGGTGGGCACGGAATTCGGGCTGGACGCCAGCGCGTTCGGGCTCATGAATTCCATCATGGCCATCGGTTCCGTGGCGGGCGCGCTGCTCTCCGCCGGCCGCGGCAAGCCCCGTTTGCGGATGATCTTCGGCGCGGCGGCCGCCTTTGGGGTGACCTCGGGACTGGCCGCGCTTGCCCCGGACTACTTCTGGTTCGGCGTGGCGCTGGTGCCGGTGGGCCTGTTCGCAATCACCATGATGACCAGTGCCAACGGCTATGTCCAGACCACCACCGATCCCGTGATGCGGGGCAGGGTCATGGCACTGTACATGGCCATCTTTATGGGCGGCACACCCATCGGTGCCCCACTGGTGGGATGGGTGGCCAACGTCGCCGGCCCCCGGTGGTCGCTTTCCGTTGCGGCCGCCTCCGGGATCATCGCCGCGGTGATCGGAATGATCTGGATCATCCGCGCCCAGCGGCTCCGACTCACTTTCAACCGGCGCGCCCGCGGCCTGCGCTACTTCGGCGTCGTCTCCCACCTGGGCGTCCAAAACCTGGGCGTCCAACAACCGGAGGACAACGCAAACGGCGCCGCCCGGGACGAAAACCCGGGCGACGCCGTCGGACGCTGACAGCCGGCGCCACCACAAGACAGCGCGAACGGACACTGGGCCCGGGCCCCAAGTGTCCATTCGCGAGGGTGGTCTACTTGCGCAGTTCGCCCACCACGTAGTCGATGCTTGCCAGCAGCGCGGTGACGTCAGCCGGCTCGATGGCAACAAACGTGGCGATCCGGAGCTGGTTGCGGCCCAGCTTGCGGTACGGCTCGGTGTCCACGATGCCGTTGGCGCGGAGCACCTTGGCGATCGCGGCGGCGTCGATGGAGTCGTCGAAGTCGATGGTGGCGATGACGTTGGAACGGTCCTCCGCCTTGGCCACGAACGGCGTGGCGTACTCGGAGGCCTCGGCCCAGGAGTAGATCCGGCCGGCGGAGTCAGCGGTGCGGGCGGACGCGAAGTCCAGGCCGCCGTTGGCGTTCAGCCACTGCACCTGCGCGTCGAGGGTCACCAGGGTGGAGAGCGACGGCGTGTTGTACGTCTGGTTCAGCTTGGAGTTGTCGATGGCGGTCTGGAGGTCCAGGAAATCCGGGATCCAGCGGCCGCTGGCCTTGACCCGGGCGGCGCGTTCCAGCGCGGCGGGGGAGAAGAGACCCAGCCACAGGCCACCATCGGAGGCGAAGTTCTTCTGCGGGGCGAAGTAGTAGACATCGGCCTCGGAGACGTCCACGTCCAGGCCGCCGGCTGCGGAGGTAGCGTCCACCAGGACCAGGGAACCGGCGTCGGCGCCCGCGACGCGCTTGACCGGAGCCGCGACACCCGTGGAGGTTTCGTTCTGCGGCCAGGCGTACACATCCACGCCAGCCTCGGCGGCCGATACCGGACGGGTGCCGGGCTCGGACTTGATGATGGAGGAGGCGTCCAGGAACGGTGCCTTGTTGGTGGCTGAGGCGAACTTCGAGCCGAACTCGCCGAAGGACAGGTGCTGGGCCTTCTTTTCCACCAGGCCGAAGCTGGCGACGTCCCAGAATGCGGTGGAGCCGCCGACGCCGAGGACCACTTCGTAGCCTTCGGGGGCGCGGAAGAACTGGCTGAGGCCTTCACGGACGGAGCCCACGAGGTTCTTGACCGGAGCCTGGCGGTGGGAGGTGCCCAGGATGGTCTTGGACGCCGCTGAGAGCGCTTCGAGCTGCTCCGGCCTGACCTTGGAGGGTCCTGCGCCGAACCGTCCATCCTTTGGCAGGAGGTCGGCGGGAATAGTGATGCTGGTTTCGCTCACGGGGGCTCCAATTTCGGCATGGACGTGGCTCACGTCCGGGCGGTGGGGTGGCCGGTAGTCGGCGGTGACTGCATAAGGACCTTCTTTATTCTGCCTGAACCCTCGATTGGGCGGGGAACCGGGGCCGTCATAGTCCGGCCAATGAGACCGTTTGCCCCCGCCCGAGCATTATCCAGACAAATTCAAAATAGGCTAAGCTTTTTAGCGGACCTCGCCGCTGAGCGGGACGCGATACGGTGGGACAACGCAAGGTACTGCGCTCGAGGAGCTGAGCTGGATGACGGATCTGATCGATACTACGGAGATGTATCTTCGGACCATTTTGGAGCTTGAAGAAGAGAACATCGTGGCTCTTCGCGCACGCATCGCCGAACGGCTGCGGCATTCCGGACCCACGGTGTCCCAAACCATCGGCCGGATGGAGCGCGACGGACTGGTTGTGGTCTCCGGAGACCGTCACCTGGAGTTGACCGAGGCCGGGCGGAAACGCGCTACGGAAGTGATGCGCAAGCACCGGCTGGCGGAACGGCTCCTGGCGGATGTGATTGGCCTGGACTGGGCCTATGTCCACGATGAAGCGTGCCGCTGGGAGCATGTGATGAGCGAACGCGTTGAGCAGCGCATCTACGAATTGCTCAACCACCCCACGGATTCTCCCTACGGCAACCCCATCCCCGGGCTGGCCGCCCTGGGCGGGCCGGCGCCCGCGCTGCCGGACGCCACTGTGATTAATCTCCTTGATGCGATGCAGGGCTACGGGCCGGCGTCGAACGTGACAGTCAGCCGGCTGGCTGAGCCCATCCAGGTGGAACCTGAGCTGCTGGTCCAGCTGGATGAAGGCGGGATCAGGCCCGGTGCCACGGTGTCCCTGGAGCGCGTAGGGGAGTACATCTCCGTGCGGGTTCCGGGAATCGAAGGGGCGCTCGAGTTGCCACCGGAAGTGGCATCCCACGTCTTCGTTTCCGTCAGTTGACGGGTAGGCGGTCCGCCGCGAGGAGCCGCGCCGTAGCCCAGCGACGCAAGGTTCCGCAAAGATAACGGAATTGTTACTGTCCAAGTTAATCACCTATAGTTGAACCTCAGCGTCGATACAAAAGCGTTACCTGATCTGGAGCCGAGCTCTGCCAGCGGATCAGGTGCATCAGTCACCAACTGGCAGAGGCGGGGGAACCACAACCGGTAGTCGTAAGACTGCCTTGGGGTTAAGTCCGTCAGCAGCAAGCCTCTTCCAGCGAAGGATCCTCACGGGATATCCCTGCGCCAAAGTGCTTGTCACGGCGGACCGGGTCTATGAACTCTCTGACCCGAATCCGACAGCTAACTTCGCAGGCTACCCAGAGAGGAACATTCTTGACCACGCAATACTCCAGGGGCCGCCGTCGCGCGGCGGGTCCCGTCTCGGCGCCCAGGGTGGCCGAGGATCTCACCGCGGAGAGGCCCCGCGACCCGCAGCGGGAAGCCCGCCGCCGCCGGGGGCCCTTCCGGCAGATGACGGATTTCGCCGCCGCCAGTGGCCTCGGCCAGAAGGCCGGCATCGCCTTGGCAGCAACAGGCCTGGCTCTCACCGTAACGGTTCCTGTGACGGGCCCCGTGATGGCCACTCCGGCACCCGGCCAGGCTGCATCAGCCGTTTCCGCTGCTCCGCAGCCCGAAGTGACCGCGGAAGCCGCCGCCCAAATTGATTTCAGCCGTTCGTCCGTGGTGACCCAGGGTGATCCCGACGGCAAGCTGAAGCAGCTGTTGAGCGCCCAGTCCGCGGGATCCATTACCCGCGCCGCCTCTGCCGGAAGCCTTGGCTCGCCGCTGGCCCAGCTGATTACGGCCTCACCCTTCGGGTTCCGGGTCAGCCCGATTACCGGCGGCTCCGGCGACTTCCACCGTGGCCAGGACTTCGTGGCACAGTGCGGAACCTCTGTCCTGGCCGCTGCCAGCGGTACCGTCACCTTCGTTGGCTGGCACCAGTACGGCGGCGGCAACCGCGTGGTGGTGGATCACGGCAATGGCCTTGAAACCACCTACAACCACCTCTCCTCAGCCAGCGTCAAGGTAGGCCAGACCGTCAGCCGCGGCGATGTTGTTGCCCTCAGCGGTACCACGGGCGCGTCCACGGGCTGCCACCTCCACTTCGAGGTCCAGGTCAATGGCGAAGTCGTTGACCCCACCGGCTGGCTCTGACCCAAATGATGGCCAACTCTCGAATCGCAGCGACGTGCCGTGACCTGAATGTGACATTGGCTCGGAACTCCTGTAACGTCTAAAGCGCGTCAACTTTTCCGAAGTTGACGTTCTTGAGTGGATTGCCTAGCTCTGCCACCGCTCAAGGTCCGTTCGCATGACATCGTCTGGCAGGGGCGGGGGAACCAATTTTGGTCTTCGATTCTGAGGGCCTTGGGGTTAAGTCGCAAAGCTTCCACTGTGAAGCAGCGCGGCCGGGTGACTCCCATCCGAATCCGACAGCTCACCTCGCAGGCATTGGGAGAGGCTACCTTCGTGTCTTCACGCCATACTTCTGCGCGTCACCGCGCACAACCGGTTCGCACTAACCCCTTGGGCTCCGTGTCCAAGGCCGTCAGTGCCAATGCCGGGACCGTAGGTCGCCAGGCTGCTGTTATTGCAGCTGCATCAGGTCTGATCCTGAGCATGGGGCTTCCGGCCAACGCCGCGGATTCCACCGCAGGCGTTTCCGCCTCTACCGAGTCCGGTTCCGCGCAGACGGCACTTGCCGTAACTGCCGCGCCCACGGCTACCGTTTCCTTCGAACGCCCCGTCATCAGGACGACGCCGGCGCCGAAGGTTGAGAGGGTCCGTGCGCAGTCCACGGCCTCCGAAACCGGGGCCCAGGGTGCAACCGAGGCTGCGGCCTCCAAGCTCGCCGACACTGTCTCCTCTGCTGCCGCTTCGGGTCTGGCAGCACTTGCCTACACCGGCATCGGTAACCCCTACCTCTGGGGCGGCACCACTCCCAATGGCTGGGACTGCTCCGGCTTCACGCAGTGGGTCTACGCCCAGGCCGGCATCAGCATTCCCCGCACCAATGCCTGGACGGCCATGCGGCCCACCGCCACACCGGCCCCCGGCGACCTGGTCATGCAGAATGGCGGCGCCCACGTTGGCATTTACGTCGGCAACGGCATGATGATCAGCGCACTGAACCCGTCACAGGGCACGCTGCTCCACTCGGTGGCTTCCACGGGCAGCGGATCCTTCTTCACGCTGGCCCCGTAGTTCCTGCAATCCAGCAGTTCCTGCAGCCCCGTGCTGCCGGAGCCGTTCTTCGCTGGAGCCTTTCGCTAAATCCCCGTTCGGGACGTGCCGGCGTACCCCCAAGATGCCGGCGCGTCCAAAGCCCTCAGGCTGCCCACGCGGTCCTGAGGAAAACGAAAGAGAGAAAATTAATGACTACACGTGCAACTGTTGCACGGCACCGCGCCGAGGTCACCAAGACCAACTCGCTGGCTGTCATTGCCAAGGCTGTCGGCGACAACGCCGGCGGCATGGGCCGCCAGGCTGCGGTTATCGCTGCTGCTTCCGGCCTCGTCCTGACCAGTGGTATCGCTGCGAACGCGGCCGACACCGGCGTCCAGCGTGAAGCTGCGTCCGCTTCGAACCTTGAGGCTGAGGTTTCCGCCCCGGCCATCATTTCGGCTGCTTCCACCATTGCCATCTCCTACGAGAAGCCTGCAGTGACCACCACGCCGGCTCCCGTTGAGGCTCCCGCGCCTGTTGTTGAAGCTCCGGCTCCGGCCAAGGCCGCGGCAACCATCAAGGTAGCGTCGGCAACTCCGGCTGCTCCCTCGGCTCCGGTCGCCGCCAGCGGCAAGGGTGCTGCCATCCTGTCCGCTGCTTACGCACAGCTCGGCGTCAACCAGGACTGCACCATGCTTGTGACCAACTCCCTGGCTGCCGTGGGCATCAACTACCACGGCTGGCCCGCCGGCTACCTGTCCCTGGGCAAGACCGTGAGCGCCGCCGAGGCCCAGCCCGGCGACCTGATCTACTACGCCGACGGCGGCGCGGGCGTGGCCCACATTGCCGTATACGCCGGCAACGGCCAGGCGGTCCACGGCGGTTACAACGGCAACCAGACCGTAGTATTCAGCGCCAACGTTGGCTCAGGACCGGTCTTCATCCGCGTGTCCTAGCAGCTGCTTGAGTGTTCAAAGGACCCCCGCCTCACGGCGGGGGTCCTTTGCTGTCTACGGACTGACGCCTTAACCGGACGGGCGCCTGGGCCCGACACGTGATCCCGGATACTTCTGCGATTAGCTGATCCCGGGATTCTTTGTTTACTCTTGTGGTGTCGATCCATAGCCCGGATATGCCGGGGGCAGCCGGCCCTCGTGCCCCTGACGGGTGCGGCCACAAAGAGGTACGTGCATGCGCACTCTCGTTCTGAATGCTGGATATGAACCGCTGGCGGTAGTCACCTTCCGCCGGGCGCTGGTGCTTGTGCTCACGGGCAAGGCCAGTGTCATTGCCGAGGGCGATGACCCCGTGGTGGGACCGCAGGAGATCCTGGGCCGACCGTCCGTGATTCTCCTGAACCGCTACATCCGCCCCAGATACAACCAGAGCACCGCAGTCAGCCGCCGCGGAGTCCTGCGGCGGGACGGCCACCGCTGTGCGTATTGCGGCAAAGGTGCCCACACCATCGACCATGTGCAGCCCAAATCACGCGGCGGCGCCGACTCCTGGGAGAACCTGGTGGCCGCGTGCCTCCGGTGCAACAACACCAAGGGCGACCACACGCCGGCGGAAATGGGCTGGAAGCTGAGGTTTGATCCGGAACCGCCGCATGGCACCATCTGGCAGATCAAGGAACTTGAGAAGCCCACTCCGGCCTGGGATCCGTTCCTGCTGCCTGAGCGGGCTGCCTGAGCCGGCCGCGTGAGCGGGCCACCGTGTCCCGGTCCGCACCCTCAGTTCCAGCCCCGCGCAGTATTCCAGCCCGCGCGGTTAAGCTGGGAGGGTGGACGCTGACCCCCTCGACTTCGATGCCGTCATCCTCGCCGGCGGCCGTTCGTCGCGGCTCGGTGGCGTACCCAAGCAGAGTCTGACGTACGACGGCGACTCCCTGTTGCGCCGCGCCGCCGCTGCTGCGAGCGGAGCCCGGGCCGGCGTCGTGGTTGGTCCGGACGCCGGGGAGGTGCCGGCCGGCGAGGTCCCTGCCGGATTTCTCCGCTGCCGCGAAGAACCCCCCTTTAGTGGACCGGCGGCCGCCATCGCGGCCGGGCTCGCGGCCCTGTCCGCCGCGGGTGGCAGCCGCCCCGGGCTGACGCTGGTGCTGGCCTGCGACATGCCCAACGTGGAGCAGGCGGTGGCGGCGCTGAAGGCTACTTTGCGTGCGCGAAAACCCACGGCCGGAGCGCCCGCGGGCTTGGGGCCGGACGGCGTGGTGGCCGTCTCGGACGATGGCCGCCGTCAGCCGCTGGTCGGTTTTTATAGCACGGCCGCGCTACAACGTTCGGTGGCGGAACTGGAAAGCACGGGACGCTTAATCAACGGTTCGGTGAGGGCACTCCTTGCTAGTCTGGACGTGCAGCTTGTCGCCGTTCCGGCCGGCTCCACGGCAGACGTGGACACCTGGGACGATGCCGCCGCACTTGGAGTGGCCGGTCCGGACCCCCTAGCCGGGTTCCGGGGCAACACTGCCGCAGACGATTTGGGAGGCAGAGCGTGAAAAGCCAGGAAGAGACACTGGAAGAATGGTGCAGGTCCTTGCTCCAGGCGTATGAACTGGAGGACGTCCAGATCGACGTCAACACCATCCTGTCGCTGGCCGGCGTGGCAGCGCACTCAGTGGTCCGCCCAGCCGCCCCGCTCACCACCTTTATTGCCGGTTTCGCCGCCGGCCTGGCTGCGGGAGCAGGGCAGGCCACCAACGCCGCCGCCATGGCCGCTGCCATGGACCGCGCCCGCACCCTGGCTGCTGACTATGACGCCGAATCCGCCGGGACCCCCGTCGAATGACTCCCGTTCAATGACCGCCGCCCCCGGCGACGTATCCGAAAATCCCGAGCAGCAGCCAGCCCCGGCGAAGCACCTGGCCCACACCTGGGAAGAGGCGCGCAGGGCTGCTTTTGATGTCGCCACGCCGATTCCGCCGGGCCGGGTTCCCCTGGGCCAAGCCCTGGGCAGGGTCCTGGCCGAAGACATCACCGCGTTGCATGACATGCCGCACTACGCGTCGTCTGCGATGGACGGATGGGCCGTCAACGGCAGCGGTCCGTGGATCGTGGCAGAGGCAGGCCAGCGGCTGGCACCCCACCAGGCCAGCCCCATCGTCACCGGCGGACTGATCCCGCCCGGTGCCAAAGCGGTCCTGCGCAGCGAAAGTGCCGTGCTTGGAACGGACGACGACGGCCTGCCGCTGCTGATGACCGGCGGCACCGCCCGCCCCGGCGAGCCCGGGAACGGCCAGCACATCAGGAAGGCCGGCGAGGAAGCCGCTGCGGGAGAGGTGCTGGTCAAGGCCGGCGTATCACTTAACCCGGCCCATCTGGCGGTCGCGGCCCTGGCCGGGCACGATGACCTGCTGGTCCAGGGCAAGCCGGTGGTTAAGCTCCTGCTGACCGGCTCCGAAGTTGTGGCCCACGGGCTGCCGGTCCCCGGACAGGTCCGGGACACCTTCGGTCCGCAGCTCGCGGCCGTTGTGGAAATGCTCGGCGGTATTAACGGCGGCCAGGAGCGGATCGGCGATTCCTACGCTGAGTGGCTGGACGGTCTGGCTGACCTCCCGCCCGAGGTGCCGGACCCCTCGGCGCTGCCTGCCGACGTCGTGATCACCACCGGCGGTACTGGCGTCTCGGACACCGACCACCTCCGCCGGGCTGTGGCGGAACTGGGCGGGCGGCTGGTTATCGACGGCATCGCCATGCGCCCCGGCCACCCGGCCGTCCTGGCCGAGCTCCCCGACGGTCGCTTTGTCCTTGGGCTCCCCGGAAACCCGCTGGCCGCCATGATGGCGCTGTCAACGGTGGGCGAACCGCTGCTGGCGGCGCTGGGCCACGGCACCCTGCCGCCGGTGCAGGAGGTCCCGTGCGGGACCACCATCGAGCCTGAGCCGGGCCGGACCAGGCTGATGCCCTTCCGGCTGCTGTACGGGATGGCTTCACCGGCCACGCACACGGGTCCCGGGATGATGCGCGGACTGGCATCGGCGCACGGTGTGATGGTTGTTCCGCCGCATGGCGTGCAGCTGGGCGAACCAGTCCCGGCGTTCGCTTTGCCGTGGGGGCCGCCGGTACCCGCGCCCGCGCAGCGGGGTACCAAGCCCAAGGGCCGGCCCGCCGCTAAGCCGGCCACCCGGGCAGCTGGCAAGGACGCTGCCAAGCCCGCCGGTCCGGTGGACTGGAGTGCCCTGCTGGGGTAGGCGCCGTGCTGCGGAACCACGTACGCCACAGCCCGGCCAGTGGTGCAATGATGGACCTATGAACAGTCCCAGCCGGCAGGTCCGGAACATCCATGGGGCCCTTCAAGACAGTCTGGCGGTTCGCCGATGGGGCGCGTGACGCAGCGCCGCAAGGTGCACAAATATGTTTTGGATGGCTCACCCAATGCCCTTGAGTTCCCGGTCCGCCACCGCGAGGACGTCCTCGCCGTCGAAGAGCCGCTGGAAATCCGGATCGGGGCGTTGTCGTTTTCGGTGACCATGCGGACGCCCGGGGACGACTTTGACCTGGTGGCCGGGTTCCTGGTGTCCGAGGGGATCATCTGGGCCCCGGAGCAGCTGGTGTCGTTGCGGTTCTGCGCCGGCGAGGATGAAGACGGCGTCCAGACGTTCAATGTGGTGGAAGCCCAGCTGCGGCCCGATGTCGAACTCCCGGCGAAGGGTCGGAACGTCTTCACGTCCAGCTCCTGCGGTATCTGCGGCACGGACTCGATCGAGGCAGTGCGCAAGTCTTCCCATTTCAGCCCGGCGGCGGATCCATTGACCGTGCCCGCCCATGTGCTGGCATCCCTGCCCGGGCGGCTCCGCGAAGCGCAGGACGTTTTTGACGTCACCGGCGGAGTGCATGCCGCGGGCCTCTTCCGCATAGCGGACGACGGCGGCGTGCAGCTTTTGTGCCTGCGTGAGGATGTGGGGCGCCACAACGCCGTGGACAAGGTAGTTGGCTGGGCCCTGCGGGAGCGGTTGCTTCCGCTGACCGGGCTGGTCCTGCAGGTCTCGGGCCGTGCATCGTTTGAACTCGTCCAGAAGGCAGCGTTGGCGGGCATTCCCGTGCTGGCGGCGGTGAGTGCGCCGTCGAGCCTTGCTGTGGAGCTGGCGGAGGCCAGCGGCATGACCCTGGCAGGATTCAGCCGGGGCACGAGCCTGAATGTCTACGCCGGGCAGGGCAGGATTACGCTGCCCGCCGCGCCGGTTCCGGGGGAGGACCCGGCGGAGGAAAGCGCGAAGATACCGGGATAAAAACGGCGCCAGCACAGTTCGGCGAAGATTTCCGGTGACGCTTGGCTATTGAGCTACCAGCCGGTAGATTTTATCCATCGATTGGACGCGTTTTGTCCGGATTCGAGCACTCCAGTTCAAGCACCTAAGAGGGTTTACATTGCATGACGACCGCCGGATCACCGAAGTCCGCCTGGACCGGTTCGTCCGCGAGCGGATCATTCCCGCCGTTTACGCCCGCACCGTTCCGCTGAACCTGAGCAGCTGGGATGCGCCCGGCGAACCGGTGTCTGTGATGGATGCACTGCGGAATCACTTCGAGCCGCAGGAACACGGTGCTGCCTGGGGCAGGCCCTGGGGGACCAAATGGCTGCGCCTGCAGGGCGACGTCCCGGAGGCCTGGGGCACCGGCCCGGACACCGCCGTCGAAATCGTGGTGGACCTTGGCTTCATCAACGAAGCCCCCGGATTCCAGTGCGAGGGAATCGCCTGGCGACCTGACGGCACCATCATTAAGGCTATTTCGCCCCGGAACCAGTACATTCCCCTGAAACTTCTGGGCAGCGGCATGTCCGTTGACTTCTACGTTGAAGCGGCCGCCAATCCGGATATGGCGCAGGGCTGGACCTTCGCCGCCACACCGTACGGGGACAAGGCAACAGCAGGCACGGCGCCGCAGTACCGGCTGGGCAGGATCGCCATCGCCGAACTCAACCAGACGGTCTGGGAACTCCAGCAGGACATCTGGACCCTCGCCGGGCTGATGCACGAACTCCCCCCGGAGCAGCCGCGACGCCATGAGATCCTCCGTGCGCTGGAGCGCATGATGGACCAGATGGATCCCGACGACGTCCCCGGCACCGCCGCAGCCGGGCGGGCAACCCTGGCCGAAGTTCTGTCCAGGCCCGCCTACGCTTCCGCCCATCAATTGGTGGCTACGGGCCATGCCCACATCGACTCCGCCTGGCTCTGGCCGGTGCGCGAAACCATCCGCAAGTGTGCCCGGACGTTCTCCAACGTGGTGGCGCTGATGGACGAGGATCCGGGCTTTGTGTTCTCTTGCTCTTCAGCCCAGCAGCTCGCCTGGATGAAGGAGTCCTACCCCGAGCTTTTCAGCCGGATCCGGGAGAAGGTCAAGGCCGGGCAGTTCGTTCCGGTGGGCGGCATGTGGGTCGAGTCGGACACCAACATGCCCGGGGGTGAGGCCATGGCCCGGCAGTTCATTGAGGGCAAGAACTTCTTCCTCGACGAGTTCGGCGTCGAATGCCGCGAAGCGTGGCTCCCGGATTCCTTCGGCTACTCCGCGGCCCTGCCGCAGATCGTCAAGGCGGCGGGCAGCCGCTGGTTCCTTACACAGAAGATCTCGTGGAACCAGGTCAACCGCATGCCGCACCACACCTTCAACTGGGAGGGCATCGACGGCACCCGGCTGTTCACGCACTTCCCGCCCGTTGACACCTACAACGCCGAGCTCAGCGGACGTGAACTGGCGCACGCCGAGCGGAACTTCCGCGACCACGGGCGCGGCAACACCTCGCTCGTCCCGTTCGGCTACGGCGACGGCGGAGGCGGGCCTACGCGGGAAATGCTGGCTGCTGCCAGCCGCACCGCCAACCTCGAAGGCTCGCCCAAGGTCCGCGTGGGTTCCGCCGAGAGTTTCTTTACCCAGGCGGAGGAAGAGTATTCCTCCCTGCCTGTCTGGGTGGGGGAGATGTACCTGGAACTCCACCGCGGCACGTACACCAGCCAGGCCCAGACCAAACGCGGCAACCGGCGCAGCGAACACCTGCTCCGCGAGGCCGAGCTCTGGTGCGCCACCGCTGCTGTCCGCGGCGCAGGCTCCTTCGAGTACCCGGCGGCGGAGCTGAAGCGGCTCTGGCGGCTGGTGCTCCTGCAGCAGTTCCACGACATCCTGCCCGGCAGCTCCATCGCCTGGGTCCACCAGGACGCGGAACGTAATTACGCCGCGATCAGTGCCAGCCTCGAAAACCTCATAGCGCAGGCAGCGGCCGCGCTCCTCGGGGAGGGGTCGCGGACCTTCCTGCTCAACGCCGCACCGCACGCGCGCAACGGTGTTCCTGCCTTGGCTGCCGCCGAGCTTTCGCGGACCGGCCAGCCGGTCCAGGCGACCGCTCTGGATGGCGGTTACGTGCTGGACAACGGCATCATCCGGGCCGTACTGGATGCCGATGGCCTGCTGGCCTCCCTCACCGACTACGCCACGGGACGCGAAGCCATCGCTCCCGGAGCGCGCGGCAACCTGCTGGAACTGCACCGGGACACGCCCAACGAGTGGGACGCCTGGGACATCGATGAGTTCTATCGCCGCAACGTCACCGCCCTCACGGCGGCCCGGGCCATTCGGGTGGAGCACGCCGGGACCAGTGCCGTTGTGGTGGTGGACCGGGTTGCCGGTTCGTCACCGCTCACCCAGCGGATCACGCTGGACGCCGGCAGCGGCTCCCTCACCATCACCACAGCCGTTGAGTGGCAGGAGAGCGAGAAGCTGCTCAAGCTGGGCTTCCCGCTGGACGTCAGGGCGGACCGCTCCGCCTCGGAGACCCAGTTCGGCCATGTCTTCCGCCCCACCCATGTCAACACCTCGTGGGAGGCCGCCAAGTTCGAGATCTGCGCGCACCGCTGGATCCACGTGGCCGAGCCCGGCTACGGCGTCGCGATTTCCAATGCGGCCACCTACGGGCACGATGTCACCCGGAGCGTACGGGATTCCGACGGCGGGACCACCACCTCGGTGCGCCTCTCCCTGTTGCGCGCACCGAAGTTCCCGGACCCGACCGCGGACCGCGGCCACCAGGAACTGACCGTGACCATCCGCCCCGGAGCCGGGATCGCCGACGCTGTGGAGGAGGGGTACCGCACCAACCTCGTACCCCGGCTGGTGAAGGGCGCCCGCGGTGTGGAGCCGCTGTTCGCCGTGGACAACCCGGCCCTGGTCATCGAGGCGGTCAAGCTTGCCGAAGACGGGTCCGGCGATGTTGTGGTCCGCCTTTATGAGTCCCTGGGGCAGCGGTCCGCCGGCGTGATCACGGCCAACTTCCCGGTCACGGCCGTCCGGGCCACGGACCTGCTGGAGCGTGCCACGGACGCGCCGGGCGTCAGCACTGCCGCAGCAGAGCAGTCGGTGGAGCTTTCGCTGCGCCCGTTCCAGCTGGTCACCCTGAGGTTCGCGCGGTAACACCCATCGGCTCTCCCCACCGGCCCCCTCGCCTCGCAAGCTCGGCCAGGGAACCTTGCCGGCGTGGGCCCACGGCCGTTTTGAGGGCTCAAAACGGCCGCCATGGAGCACTCGATGATGGTTGGCGGGACCCGGCCGTTAAATGGCTGAGTGGGGGCGGTCCCCAACGGCCCGCCACCACTCATCCCCCCAAAGAGTGCAAAGACTCAACAGGCCCGGCGTCCAGGAATCTATCCCCGTTCGTGAACACCGGCCCTAACTTCACACATTCATGATTGTGCCACGTCTAATGATTTTGTGAAAGTGTGAAGGCTACTTTGCAGTAGAAGTCCTTGGCCGGGGGCCGCCCCGCCCGTGCCGGAGCCTTGCCACCGCGATCAAAGCCAGGCCAACGACAAAGCAAAGAATTGCGGTGTAGTTGATCAGGAACGTCGCTGCTCCCCAGTCGGGCGGATAGAAGGGGAAGAGCAGCGATAGCGTGATGGCCACCGAGCCTGTGCCCAGCAGGAAGGCGGCGATGCGAACCAGGGTGGGCAGCGTGCTGCGGACCGCGCGCACCATGGCCGGCAGCAGGACCAGCGAAACGTAGGCCGGATAGGCGCGGCCGGCGGCCCCGTAGTACTGGACCAGGTCCCGGTCTTTGTCATCCTGGCCCGCCACGGCAACCAATCCCACGGATGAGCCGCCAGTGTCCATCATCAGGAACACAACCACCACCATGAGGGAGGTCAGGCCCAGCACAGCCATTCCGATCCGTCCGGTCAGCAGCCGGTAGGCGTCGTCGGCCCCAAAGCCCCGGGTGACGCGGATGCCCACGAAGAAAATAGCGGCGAAGATAACAAAGCGGAGCAGGAGGTTGGCCACATTAACACCGCCGAGCGCCTGGTCGATGGCAAGGTACGGTGCCTGGATGCTGAGCACGATGGCGAGCGTCATCAGCGCAAAGATGTAGAAGAGTGTCCGGTTCCTCCCCCTCACGGCACTGGGAACCCGGGCGACGGCCACCAGGCCGCAGACAGCCAGCGTGGACCACTGCAGGATTTCGATCATCCCAGGTTCTCCCAGATCTTTTCGGTTTTCTCGTGGTCATGTTCCTGCCGGCGGAGGGCCCTGCCGAGAGTCTGCAGCCGGTCACCGGCCAAAGTGGTCAGCTCGCCGTCGGACAGGCTGTCCAGGGCGGCCTGCCGGGCTCCGGGTGGCCAGCCGGCCTCCGCCTCCGTGACGAGCCCGGTGGCCACCAGGCCGCTGGCCGGGGCGACGCCGGCGGCAAGGGAAGTGGCAACCGCCAGCTCCGGAGCCAGCCGGTTTGCGGTCAGTTGTGCCGAATAGTTCTGCGGCGCGATTCCGGTGGCGGCGGAGACCCGGTGCCTCAGTTCGCCGTCGTCGATGGCCTCCACCCAGTTCTTTACCGAGGTGGCATGCGGGGCCTGCTCCAACGCCGGCGAACCGGCCGGCGCGGCAGCCGCCGGGACGCCGCCCGTGTCCGCGGCGGAACGGGCCAGAACTGCCCGCAGGAGGTCCGGGGTGGAGATCTGGCTGACCAGTTCGGACCTGCTGGGCGGGCGCGTGTCCATGAGCTGGCTGTAGGCGTCGAACGCCGCCAGCGCCGAAACGGGATTGACGTTGTACGCCCGGCTGATGCTCACCACCGTAGTCTCTGCCACCTTGCCCCGGACAAGCTGCTGGGCAAGGGTGGTCCGCTTGATGCCGGAGACGCGGCAGATGTCGGACGTGCTCGTGTTGGGGGCGATGCCGTGCAGCCAGCGCTGGAACGCTTTGGCAGGAATTGGCATATCGGCTCTCTGCTGAACGGATGATTGCCTTTTGATTTTAGCCTGACCTTTCGGAGGCAGTTTGGTGCGGCGTGCTGAGTCGACTATGCTTGATGGTCGAGCCCGTTGGTCCGTACACCCCCCAAGTCCGGACCAGCGGGCTCTTTAGTGCCCCGGCACTTTTCGGGGCGGCACATTGCGGATTCACCGCAGTTTCGGGCCGATTCAGGCGGGCTCCTCCGGCCGGGCGGCGGCGAGAGGATGGACCAACCTATGACTGCAACCCTTGTTGCCAAAGACCTTTCCGGCGGCCACGACCACCGGACGCTGTTCGCCAAACTCTCCCTCACGGTGGCCCCCGGCGACGTGGTGGGCGTGGTGGGAGCCAACGGCGCCGGCAAGTCCACCCTGCTGCGCCTGCTGGCCGGCGTGGACCAGCCCCAGGGCGGCAGCGTCAGCCTCGCCCCCGCCGACGCCTTTGTGGGCTGGCTGCCGCAGGAGCACGAGCGCGTCGCCGGCGAGACCGTGGCCGGCTACATCGCCCGCCGGACCGGCTGCGCCCAGGCGACCGTGGAGATGGAGTCCACCGCCGAGGCGTTGGGCTCCGGTGCTCCGGGAGCCGATGACGCCTACTCGCTGGCCTTTGACCGCTGGATGGCGTCAGGCGCGGCAGACCTCGACGAACGCATCCCGCCCGTCCTGGCGGACCTGGGCCTGGACACCGGCGCTGACGCCCCCATGACCGGTCTCTCCGGCGGCCAGGCCGCCCGCGTGGCCCTCGCGGCGCTCCTGCTCAGCCGGTTCGACGTTGTGCTGCTGGATGAGCCCACCAACGACCTTGACCTGGCCGGCCTGGCCAAACTGGAAGCTTTTGTCCAGGGCCTGCGCGGCGGCGTAGTGCTGGTGTCCCATGACCGCGAGTTCCTGGCCCGCTGCGTGACCACCATCGTGGAACTGGATCTGGCGCAGAATTCCGTGGCGGTCTACGACGGCGGCTACGAGGCCTTCCTGGAGGAGCGCGCCGTTGCGCGGCGCCACGCGAGGGAAAAGTTCGAGGAGTTCGCGTCCACCAAGGCAGACCTGGTCTCCCGTGCCCGGACCCAGCGCGAGTGGAGCTCCCAGGGCGTGCGGAACGCCATGAAGAAAAGCCCGGACAATGACAAGATCCGCCGGGCCGCCAGCACCGAGTCATCGGAAAAGCAGGCCCAGAAAGTCCGGCAGATGGAATCCCGGATCGCCCGGCTGGACGTGGTGGAGGAGCCGCGGAAGGAATGGCAGCTGCAGTTCACCATTGGCCAGGCGCCCCGCTCCAGTGCGGTGGTGGCCACCTTGCGTGACGCCGTCGTGACACAGGGAAGCTTCACGCTGGGCCCGGTGAACCTGCAGCTCAACGCGGGGGAGCGGATCGGCATCACCGGCCCCAACGGAGCCGGCAAGTCGACGCTGCTGCGCCTGCTCCTGGGCGTGCAGGCGCCCGACGCCGGCAACGCCGCCATGGGTGCCTCGGTGGCCGTCGGCGAAATTGACCAGGCCCGCGGACTGCTGGCCGGCCATCTCAACCTTGGCGACGCCGTCGAAGCCGTGCTCACGGACCTGAATCCGGCGGAGGTCCGCACCCTGCTGGCCAAGTTCGGGCTGAAGGCGGACCACACCACGCGCCCCGTGGATTCCCTGTCGCCGGGGGAACGCACCCGCGCCGCGCTGGCGCTGCTGCAGGCCCGCGGGGTGAACCTGCTGGTCCTGGACGAACCCACCAACCACCTGGACCTGCCCGCCATCGAGCAGCTGGAAGAGGCGCTGGGAAGTTATGAGGGCGCTTTGCTGTTAGTAACCCATGACCGGAGGCTGCTCGAGAACGTGCGGCTGGATGTCCGGTGGAATGTGGACAACGGAACGGTAACTGAACTGATGGCAGACGAATCCTCACAGGCGGGGCACCAGCGATGAGCATGGACGGCGTCGCCTGGCACTCCCTGTACAACATCTCCCGGGCCAAGAACGGCTCCCAGCCCTTCTCCAAGGCCACCCTGAAACGGGTCCTGGGCTTCGCCCGCCCGCACCGGACAAAGCTGATCGCGTTTGTTGCGCTGTCCATTGTGATGGCGTTCCTGGCAGTGGCCACGCCTGTGCTGGCTGGCCAGGTGGTTGATGCCATCGTGGCCAAGGCGGGTACCGACGAAGTGATCCGGCTGGCGCTGCTGATCGCCGTGGTGGCCGTTGCCGAAGCCGGCCTGGGGCTCGTGAGCCGCTGGCTGTCCTCCACCATCGGCGAAGGCGTGATCGTGGACCTGCGCACCAGGGTCTTTGACCATGTGCAGAAGATGCCCATCGCGTTTTTCACCCGCACCCGCACCGGCGCCCTGGTCAGCCGCCTGAACAACGACGTCATCGGCGCGCAGTCCGCCTTCGCCGGAACCCTTTCCGGTGTGGTCAGCAACGTGGTGGCACTGATCCTGACGCTGATCGTGATGCTCGGGACCTCCTGGCAGGTCACCGTGCTCGCCATGATCCTGCTGCCGATCTTCCTGATCCCGGCCCGCCGGATGGGCTCCAAGCTCGCGGACCTGCGGCGTGAGGCGGCAAACCACAACGCGGCCATGGGCACCCAGATGACCGAGCGGTTCTCCGCTCCGGGCGCCACGCTGGTGAAGCTCTTCGGCCGCCCGGACGAGGAATCCCGCGAGTTCGCTGTCCGCGCCGGCCGGGTCCGGGACATCGGCGTCCGCACGGCCATGCTGCAGTTCACCTTCGTCACCGCGCTGACGCTGGTATCCGCGCTCGCCCTGGCCCTGGTCTACGGCCTGGGCGGCTGGCTGGCCATCGGCGGTCAGCTCGCCGCGGGCGACGTTGTGGTGCTCGCCCTGCTGCTGACCCGCCTGTACGCCCCGCTCACCGCCCTGTCCAACGCCCGTGTGGAAATCATGAGCGCGCTGGTCAGCTTCGAGCGGGTTTTCGAGATCCTGGACCTCAAGCCCCTGATCCAGCAGAAGCCCGACGCCGTGTCCATCCCGCCGGGAAACGTTTCGGTGGAGTTTGACGACGTCCGCTTCGCCTACCCCTCGGCGGACAAGGTCTCGCTGGCCTCGCTCGAGGAAGTGTCCACGCTGGACACCCGCGGCGGCGAAGAGGTGCTGCATGGCATCAGTTTCCGGGTGGAACCCGGGCAGACCGTCGCCCTGGTGGGTTCCTCCGGTGCCGGAAAGTCCACCATCGCACAGCTGCTTTCCCGGCTGTACGACGTCGACTCCGGCGCCGTGCGTCTCGGCGGCACCCTGCCCGGCTCGGGGCTGGATGTCCGGGACGCCACCTTCGGTTCCCTGCGGGACACACTGGGCATGGTCACCCAGGACGGACACCTCTTCCACGAATCCATTGCCTCCAACCTCCGGCTCGCGCGGCCGGACGCCACCGAAGAGGACATGTGGGACGCCATCCGGCAGGCCCGCCTCGAGACCATGATCCGGTCCCTGCCCGACGGCCTGGACACTGTAGTGGGGGAGCGTGGTTACCGGCTCTCCGGCGGTGAACGCCAGCGCCTCACCATCGCCCGGCTGCTGATTTCCCAGCCCCGGGTGGTCATCCTCGACGAGGCCACCGCCGCACTCGACTCCACCAACGAAGCCGCCGTGCAGGCGGCCCTGGGCGCCGCGCTCGAGGGGCGCACCGCCGTCGTGATTGCCCACCGGCTGTCCACCATCCGTGCCGCCGACGTCATCCTGGTGGTCGAGGACGGGCGGATCGTGGAACGCGGGAACCACACCGACCTGCTCGCGGCCGATGGCCGGTACGCCGAGCTGTACCAGACGCAGTTCGCCGAAGCCACGGCCGTGGCAGCGGAAGCCGTTCCGGAATACTAGAGCTCAGCCTTCCCCAACTGAGTAGCAGCAGGTGTCGTTTTGAGCCGTCAAAACGACACCTGCTGCTACCTACTTGGGGCCGGGGCGCAGGGTGGCCAGTTCCGGCAGGATGTGGTCCGTCAGGAGCGGGGCGAGGTCCGCAGGCAGCGGCGCGCCCCGGTCCAGCGCGGCCAGGTCCAGCCAGCGGATCTCGGCGATCTCGGCCGAGGGGTGCGCCGTCCAGGTTCCGGGTGCGGTAAACACCGTGGCTTCGATGTCCGTGGCGGCCTCGTTGGCGGCGTCGGCGATCCAGACGCCCATCAGCTCCAGCTCGCGCGGATCCACCACGATCCCCACTTCCTCCTGAAGTTCCCGCGCAGCGGCGTGGACGGCGGTTTCGCCGGCTTCGGGCTTGCCTCCCGGGTGCATAAACATGCTGGTGCCGCGCTTACGGACGGTCAGGAGCCGGCCGGCGTCATCGAAGACACAGACGGCGGAGACAACAATGCGGGATTTCACGGTTCCGAGCCTAGCGTGTTCAGACCTGCCGCTTCAGGGCGGACGTCAGCAGCAGGTCCTTGCGCGGGCCGGTCACATCCCACGTGTAACTGAAAGTGTCCGGGCCTTCGTAGGTGTAGGCCACGCGGTACGTATCGGGATCGCACCAGTGCCGGTCCAGATTGGCCTCCGGGCTGAAGCTCATCCGGTGGAAGGGCCGCCCGTCGGCAAAAAACACGTCCAGGGCGTCGGGCCGGTCGGCGGGTTTCAGGAGGTATTCGCGGAAGGCGGGGCCCGTAAAGGTGGGCCAGCGCATGGTGCCTTCTTCACGGAAGGCCAGGCCGCCGTCGTCCGCGGGGGCAAAATGTACGACGCCGGAAAAGGTTCCGTGGGTGCCGGTGGACCGGTCCAGCAGCTGCCGTTCGACGGCCCAGTTTCCCTCAACGGGCAAGTTCCCGGCCTGCGAGGGGCCGAGCAGGTAGGCGCGGAGGTTCAACTCCGGGGAAGGAAGATTCAAGTGCCCTCGATTGGAATCGAACCAACGACACCGGCTTTAGGAGAGCCGTGCTCTATCCACTGAGCTACGAGGGCGCGTGTCCGCTGGTCCGGCAGGGCCGGTCCGTCCGGACACGGATACAAGCATACAAGGTGGGAGGCCGTACTACGCTCTTGGCATGAGATCAGCCCCGACGTCCACCCCCGCCGTGGCCTACCTCCCGGACACTACTTCCACCCGCCAGTACATCGGCGCCTGGGGCGGGCCGCAGCCCTACGACCGCCGGACCGGATACATCAGCGACCTCGGCGCGCTTCACTGCGGGATCTACGACGGACGGGATGTGTGTTCGCCGCTGCATTGGCTGATGAACGCCTCCTTTGTGGTCCAGGGGCTGGGCATGCTGCTCGGTGCGCTGCTGCTGGGTTCCGGGCTGCTCTGTGTGGCGGCAAGGGCAGGGGCGCGGGTCCAGCCGGGGCTCCGGAAGCCTTGGCTGGCCGCGGTCGCCGTGCGGGTCCTGACCGGCGCCGCCGGTGCGGGGACCATGATCGTGGGCCTGGTGCCGGAGGACGTCGGCTCCGGCTGGCACTTCGCCGGCGCGCTGATGTACTTCCTGGCCGGCGCGCTCGCGTTGCTGCTGCTGGGGGTGTTATGGCTGCGGCAGACTCCGCTGGGGTGGTTCGTGCTGGTGTGCGGGCTCGTGTCCCTCGCCGCGCTGGTCACAGGCGGACTGACCGGCCTGGATGTTCCGGAGCCCGGCACCCTGGAGCGGCTGATGGGTTATCTGGTCACCGTGGGCGTGGCAGCGGCGGGCCTGGTGGTCGCCCAACGTGTGCACCGGCACCGCAAGGAGGAGCGCGCTACTGCTGCAGCACGGGCCTAGCCGGCTTTCGCGGGCTTCTTGCGCAGGAAGACTGCCGCCGCCCCGGCCAGCAGGCTGACGACGAACAGCACCCACCCCGCAACGGTGAGCCCGGACGCCAAGGCGACCTGGCCGGCGTCGGCCGTTTCCGATCCCAGCGCGGCATCGATGGCGACATTGCCCCACAACCGGACCACCACAAACAGCAGAGGGAGGGCCCAGAGTGTCCAGCGGAGGGGCTTCTTGGCGACGTTCGTCCCGATCAGGAGCAGCCAGGTGAAGCCGAAAATCAACGGGAAGAGGGTGCCGGCTGTCTTGTGGACGTAGTTGAGCTGGCCGCGGGCGTCGTTGTCCATGGCGGCGTTCAGTTGGCCGACGTAGCCGGTGTCAAAACCTCCCACGAGCGAGTCGGGCATGGCCAGGCCGCCGGAGAGCTGCGTGAGCTGCTGGAGCGTGAGCAGGTGGACGTACCAGAACAGGAAAAGGCTCACTGTCACACTCGCGATGAGGATCAGGCTGGTGTTGTTCTGGGCCTTCTGCGGCGAACGGCTGGTGGTGGGGTTGATCACCGGCGGGAGGCTGTGCTGCGGAACAGCCGCCTTGGAGCCGTGCTTCTTGATCCGCTGCGCTGGGGTTTTGGCCATGGCACCATTATCCCGCCACCTAAACTGGAGCCATGACCACTGGCCGGCACAGCGCCCTTGAACTTGACCCTGCCCTGGACGACTATCAGTTGGCAGCCGCGCTGGTGCGCGAAGCCGGGCAGCTGGCGCTCCTGATGCGCATGGCCGGGCTGCAGTCCCAGCAGAAAACCTCCATCTCCGATGTGGTGACCGCCGCGGACCACGCTGCGGAAGCGTACGTGCTGGGGCAGTTGCGGCGCTGCCGGCCGGAGGACGGCATCCTGGGGGAAGAGGGCGCCTCTGTGGCCGGCACCAGCGGCCGTACCTGGGTGATCGACCCCGTGGACGGCACCTATAACTTCCTGCATGGATCCACATACTGGTGCTCGGCCCTCGCGTTGAAGGACTGGTCTGATGTGCTGCTCGGCGCGATTTTCCAGCCGGAGGAGGACAAGCTCTGGCTGGGTGGAACGGCCCGCGCGGCCACGCTGAACGGCGAGGTACTGACCGCTTACCGTGACTCGGGCGCTGTCCACGACGGCGGGGCGCGCAACGCAACTGCGCTCGCCGAACTCGGCGCAGCCACGTACATCCACCCCACGTGGCTGATGGATCCGCTCTGCGCCATGCCGTGGCATGCTGCGGCCACGTCCGCCGCGGCGCTGCGGATGTTCGGCTCCGGATCCTGCGACCTGGGCCGGGTGGCCGATGGCCAGCTGGGATGCTGGTTCCAGCACAGCTGCCCGGAATGGGACTGGCTGCCCGGCAAGGCGATCGTCCGGGCCGCCGGCGGCGCCACGGACACGGTCCGGATCAACGGCCTGGAGTGGTTTATGGCGGGAGGCACGACGGCGGTGCGGGAGTTGCGTGCCGCCCTCGAGTCGGGCTCCGTGGCCTGAGTCCGGAACGCCGGAGTTTTTGTCCAGATAATGCGACCTCGAGCCGCTCGAGGTCGCATTATCTGGACAAAAACTCATCGGGGCGGGGTGACCATCCCGCGGACGGCGGTGGCTTATCCACAGGGTTGGACCTGACTGTCAGCCCCACCGCCTAGACTTGTAGGCACCATGGATATGTTGTTTGACCCGTACTCTGACGGACCGTTCAAGGCCGCCGCGCCAGCCTCCGCCCGCACCAAGTCGCGCCCGGAAGGCCTTGCCGCGGCCGCCGAATTCGGCGGTGGCGGGCCGGGCGGCGGGTCCGAACACGCAGCAGAACAGGGCGCCCAGCGCACGGGCGGCTGGGCCAACCAGCAGCCCTCTCCTGACGGCAACGGCGAGCCGGCCCACCACCGGCCCAATGCCGAGGAACTCCTGGAGGGGCTTAATCCGCAGCAGGAGGAGGCCGTTAAGCATGCCGGCGGCGCCCTGCTGATTGTTGCCGGCGCCGGCTCGGGAAAGACCCGCGTCCTCAGTAACCGGATCGCCTACCTCATTGCCACGCACCGCGCGCACCACGGTGAAATCCTGGCCATCACGTTCACCAACAAGGCCGCCGCCGAGATGCGGGAGCGCATCGCGGCGCTGGTGGGTGGACGGGCCAAGATCATGTGGATCTCCACGTTCCACTCGTCCTGCGTGCGTATCCTGCGCCAGGAAGCCGCCAACGTCGGCCGGAAGTCGAACTTCTCCATCTACGACTCCGCGGACTCGCTGCGGCTGGTCATCCAGGTCTCCAAGAGCCTGGACCTGGACCCCAAGAAGTTCGCGCCCAAGGCCATCCAGCACAAGATCTCCGCGCTCAAGAACGAGCTCATCGACGCCGATGCCTACGCGTCCTCCGCGAACTACAACGATCCCTTCGAGTCCGCCGTGGCTGACGTCTTCAAGGGGTACACCCAGCGGCTGCGCCAGGCCAACGCCATGGACTTCGACGACCTCATCGCCGAGACCGTCTACATGTTCCGCGCCTTCCCGGCGCTAGCCGATTCCTACCGGCGGCGGTTCCGGCACGTCCTCGTGGACGAGTACCAGGACACCAACCACGCCCAGTACGCCCTGGTCCGCGAGATAGTGGGAGAGGGCCCCGGTGCGTCCGAGCTCACCGTCGTCGGCGACTCCGACCAGTCCATCTATGCCTTCCGCGGAGCCGACATCCGCAACATCGTGGAGTTCGAGAAGGACTACCCGGACGCCCGCACTATCAAACTGGAGCAGAACTACCGCTCCACGCAGAACATCCTCAGCGCGGCCAACTCCGTGATCTCACGCAACCCCAACCGCCCCGACAAGCGGTTGTGGACCGCCGAGGGCGAGGGCCACAAGATCATCGGCTATGTGGGCGAAAACGAGCACGCCGAGGCCCAGTTCATTGCCAAGGAGATCGACAGGCTCCAGGACGAGGACAACCTCCGCCCCGGTGATGTTGCCATTTTCTACCGCACCAACGCGCAGTCCCGTTCCATCGAGGACGTGCTGGTCCGGGTAGGCCTGCCGTACAAGGTGGTGGGCGGCACCCGCTTCTACGACCGCAAGGAAATCAAGGACGCCCTCGCGTACCTCCGCGTTCTGGTGAACCCGGACGACGACGTCAACCTCCGCCGGGTGCTCAACGAACCCAAGCGCGGGATTGGTGACCGCGCCGAAGGTGCCGTGGCCGCACTGGCCGAGCGCGAACGGATGTCGTTCATGGCCGCCGCCCGGCGGGCTGAAGAAGCTCCCGGCATGGCCACCCGTTCCGTCAACGCCGTCCTCGGGTTTGTGAAACTACTGGACGATCTGGCAGAGGTTGCCTCCGGTTCGGGTGCCGCCGCTGCGCTGGAGGCTGTCCTGGAACAGACCGGCTACCTTGCCGGGCTGCGTTCCAGCACTGATCCACAGGACGAGTCCCGCGTGGAGAACCTGGCGGAACTCGTCGCCGTCGTCCGTGAATACGAACAGGAGAACCCGGAAGGTTCCCTGGGTGCGTTCCTGGAACAGGTGTCCCTGGTGGCTGATGCCGACCAGATCCCGGACGCCCCGGGCGCGGACATCGACGCCGCCGTGGCCGAAGCCAAACGGCTGGGCGTGGTCACACTGATGACCCTGCACACCGCCAAGGGCCTCGAATTCCCCGTGGTGTTCCTGACCGGCATGGAACACGGGCTGTTCCCGCACCAGCGCTCCGCCACCGACCCCAAGGAGCTCGCTGAGGAACGCAGGCTGGCGTACGTGGGCCTGACCCGCGCGCGCAAGCGACTCTACGTCACCCGGTCCGAAGTCCGCAGCATGTGGGGCCAAAGCCAGTACAACCCGGCCAGCCAGTTCCTTGAGGAAATTCCCGCCGAGCTGCTGGACTGGAAACGCGAAGGCACCAGCCGGCAGTCCGGCGGGTGGGGGAGCAGCAGCGCGTCGATCGGTTCCAGCCGTTACGGCGGATCCTTCTGGGGCGCCGGCACGTCCCGCGGCGCGGCGGCCGATTCGTCGGCGGGCTTCAACGCGGACGTTCCCGCAGCCATCGCCAAAAACCGGGTCCAGCCGCAGAAGGAGATTGTGGCCGTCAGCGTGGGCGACAAGGTCAACCACACCAGCTTCGGCAACGGCACGGTGCTGGCGCTGGAAGGCGCGGGGGACAAGACGGTGGCCAAGGTGAAGTTCAGCGTCGGCGAGAAGCGACTGCTGCTCCGCTACGCGCCTCTGACGAAGCTCGACGCCTAGCCACGCTTGCCCTTGTCCGGGCATTCCGGCTGGCTTACAGTTCAGGAACGCGCGGTACCCGGGAACAGCCGGTAGCCGGGGAACCGGTGAAGCGCAGGCCACTTGAGCACAGCAGAACTTGTGCACAGCAGATTCGGGGGCACCACTGTGAAGATCCTGTTCGCCAGCCAGGCCATTGACGGCCATTTCAACCCCATGACGGGCGTGGCGATGCGGCTCAAGGACCGCGGCCACGACGTGGCCTGGTACACGGGTCCGGTCTATGCGGACCGGCTCGGCGGCATGGGAATCCAGCACTTCCCGTTCCGCAGGGCCATCGAGCACCGCGCGGACAACCTCAATGAGCTCTATCCGGAGCGGGCCAGGCTCAAGGGCCCACGGGCCATCGGCTTCGACGGCGAGAAGATTTTCGCCAGCAACGTCAGCCACTTCTTCGAGGATATCCGCGAGGTCGCGCTGCAGAATCCGTTCGACGTTCTTGTGGCGGACAGTTCCATGTTCATTCACCGGCTCGCCTCCCACTTGATGGGCAAGCCGGTGGTGAATTTTGTTGCGATCCCCAACATGGAAAGCGACCCGCAGGTGCCGCCGCTCTTCTTCGGGTTCCGGCCGCCCCGCAATCCCGCGGAGAAGGCGGTCCAGGGCCTGGCGGGCCTGCTGTCCGACAAGGTCATCCTGCGGCCGGCAAGCCAAAGCTACCGCCGGCAGCATGCCGCCTACGGCCAGGCTGTTCCGCGGGAAGGCCGGCTGACGGACGAACCCTACCGGTGCGCGGACGCCATTATCCAGACCGGCACCGAATCCCTCGATTTCCCACGGCGCCGGGTCAACGCCAAAGTGCACTACGTCGGGGCGCTCCTGCCGTACCGGGCGCCCGGCCAGGCCGGCGCCGGTTCCGGTGGGGCCGCATCCGTTTCCGGTGGGGACGCCGGCTTTCCCCGGTCCTATCCCGCAACACTCGTTGTCACCCAGGGAACAGTGGACAACCTTGACCAGGACAAACTCATCGTTCCGTCGCTTGAGGCCGTCAAGGACATGGATGCGTTGGTCATCGTGGCAACCGGCGGGCACGGCACCGAAGAGTTGAAAGCCCGGTACGCGCAGCGCAACGTGGTGGTCCGGGACTACGTGGACTTCGCGGAGGTCTTTGACTTCACGGATGTGTTCATCACCAACGGCGGATTTGGCGGTGTGCAGCTGAGCCTGTCCAAGGGGGTTCCCTTGGTGGTGTCGGGCATCAACGAGGGCAAAAGTGATGTTAACGCCCGGGTGGAACACGCCGGCGTCGGCATTAACCTCAGGACGGAGTCACCCAAGCCCGCCGACATAGCCGCTGCAGTTCGAAAAGTCCTGGCGGATCCCGGCTGGAAATCCCGCGCCCGGACGATGCAGGAGCAGTTCGACCGTGAGGATCCCGCCGAAGCTGCTGCCGCCGTCGTGGAGGCCGCCGGGAGGCGCCCGACGGCCTAAGACCGCTGCCGGGGCATAATGGGTGCCATGCGACGGACTGTAGTGGGGATCCTGGCCGCCTTCTTCCTGCTGGCAGGCACTGCCTGCAGCATCACCACCGAGGACCCGGGCTATGTGGCCCCGCCGCCGCTGCCGGCCATGGAACACCTGGAACAGGCAGCGCTGGCCGACCCCGCCGCGTTCAGGGTCAGCGGGGACGTCCTGTCCTTCATCACGGAGGACCGGAACATTGTGTGCTCCCTGACGTCGGCCCGTGGGGAACACCTCAACCTCCAGTATGAGTCGAACAGCTTCAGCGATGCGGCCAACAACAAGCTCGCCACCGTCCCGGTGGCGCATTGCGAGCT
This sequence comes from Pseudarthrobacter humi, assembly GCF_024294965.1. NCBI lineage: Bacteria > Bacillati > Actinomycetota > Actinomycetes > Micrococcales > Micrococcaceae > Pseudarthrobacter > Pseudarthrobacter humi. The sequence goes on along the minus strand of NZ_JANCLV010000007.1, from coordinate 162,352 downwards.
TGCCGGATACCCCAAGCCTGCCGCGGGCGACATCAAGGACGACTGCGCCGGCACCGGCCTGGGCTATCTGGGCGGAGCGGCGCTGCTCAGCCCGGACAAGGCAACGTATGGGGAGTGCCGTTCCGGCGTCACACAAATGGAGGCAGCCTACGGACCCAAGGGAAACAAGCGCGGCCCGCTGACGGAACTGCGGGTCCTCGCCGAGGGCCAGAACCTGGAACGGAACGGGCTGCGCTGTTCGGCCCATAACGGCGGCGTGGCGTGCGGAAACGTCTCGGCCGGCGTCGGATTCTATGTGGCCAAGGACCGCTACGAACTTATTTCCAAGGGCGCTGCAACAGCGTCCCCGGCACCCGCGGAGGCCCCAAAAACCCCGTAATCTAGGCGTTTTTCTACGCTCCATAGAATAGTGTCGTTACTCACATAAGCGGTAGTGTGGAACGGGCCGGTCCTCTGAGAGGGCTAGAGTTCCGAATGGAGCATTGCGCTGTGGGGCCCGTTTCCGGACTGGTCGCAGGTGCAGGCAATCCGCAGCCCGGTCATCGTCTTCGGCGGTGCCCGACTGTACAGAAACTACTTCGACGTAGAAGGACACTAAACCGTGGACCTGTTTGAATACCAGGCGCGCGATATGTTCGAGGCGCACGGTGTACCCGTGCTTGCCGGCATCGTGGCGTACACCCCAGAAGAAGCAAAGGCAGCTGCCGAGAAAATCGGCGGCGTAACTGTCGTTAAGGCCCAGGTTAAGGCCGGTGGCCGCGGTAAGGCTGGCGGCGTCAAGGTTGCCAAAACCGCCGATGAGGCGTTTGAGCACTCCACCAATATCCTGGGCATGGACATCAAGGGCCACACCGTTAACAAGGTGATGATTGCCCAGGGTGCCGACATTGCCGAGGAGTACTACTTCTCCGTGCTGCTGGACCGGGCCAACCGCAACTACCTGGCCATGTGCTCGGTAGAAGGCGGCATGGAAATCGAACAGCTCGCCGTCGAACGCCCTGAGGCGCTCGCCAAGATCGCGATCGACCCCGCTGTGGGCATCGACCAGGCTAAGGCCGACGAAATCGTCGCAGCTGCAGGCTTCGATGAGGAACTGCGCGGCAAGGTCGCCGCCGTGATCCTCAAGCTCTGGGACGTCTTCAAGAAGGAAGACGCCACCCTCGTGGAGGTCAACCCGCTGGTCAAGACCGGTGCCGGCGACATCGTGGCACTGGACGGCAAGGTCTCCCTCGACGAGAACGCCGGCTTCCGCCACGCCAAGCACGCCCTCCTCGAAGACAAGGACGCTGCAGATCCGCTCGAGGCCAAGGCCAAGGCGCAGGACCTGAACTACGTCAAGCTGGACGGCTCCGTGGGCATCATCGGCAACGGTGCTGGCCTGGTGATGTCCACCCTGGACGTGGTTGCCTACGCCGGTGAAAACCACGGCAACGTCAAGCCTGCCAACTTCCTGGACATCGGCGGTGGAGCTTCCGCCGAGGTCATGGCTGCAGGCCTCGACGTCATCCTGGGCGACCCGCAGGTCAAGTCCGTGTTCGTGAACGTCTTCGGCGGCATCACCGCGTGTGACGCCGTCGCCAAGGGCATCGTTGGCGCGCTGGCCGAGCTGGGCCACTCCGCGAACAAGCCGCTGGTAGTCCGCCTCGACGGCAACAACGTTGAAGAAGGCCGCCGCATCCTGGCCGAGGCCAACCACCCGCTGGTTACCCTGGCCGCCACCATGGACGAGGGCGCCGACAAGGCCGCCGAGCTCGCCAACGCAGCTAAGTAAAGGGACGCACCATGTCTATCTATCTGAACAAGGACTCCAAGGTCATCGTCCAGGGCATCACCGGCGGCGAAGGCACCAAGCACACCGCCCTGATGCTGAAGGCCGGCACCAACATTGTTGGCGGCGTCAACGCCCGCAAGGCCGGCACCACGGTCCTGCACGGCGAAACCGAAATCACCGTTTTCGGCACCGTCAAGGAAGCCATGGCTGAAACCGGCGCCGACGTCTCCATCGTCTTCGTCCCGCCGGCATTCACCAAGAACGCCGTCGTTGAAGCCATCGAGGCAGGCATCGGCCTGGTCGTTGTCATCACCGAAGGCGTGCCGGTCCAGGACTCCGCCGAGTTCTGGGCGCTGGCCCAGTCCACGGTCGACGCCGACGGCAACCAGGTCACCCGCATCATCGGCCCGAACTGCCCCGGCATCATCACCCCGGGTGAAGCGCTGGTTGGCATCACGCCGGCCAACATCACGGGCAAGGGCCCCATCGGCCTGGTTTCCAAGTCCGGAACCCTGACTTACCAGATGATGTACGAACTGCGCGACCTTGGCTTCTCCACCGCCATCGGCATCGGCGGTGACCCGGTCATCGGCACCACGCACATCGACGCCCTGGCTGCGTTCGAAGCCGACCCGGAGACCAAGGCGATCGTCATGATCGGCGAAATCGGTGGCGACGCCGAGGAGCGTGCGGCCGACTACATCAAGGCACACGTCACCAAGCCGGTTGTTGGCTACGTTGCCGGCTTCACCGCTCCCGAAGGCAAGACCATGGGCCACGCCGGCGCCATCGTCTCCGGTTCCGCCGGAACCGCCCAGGCCAAGAAGGAAGCCCTCGAGGCTGCAGGCGTGAAGGTCGGCAAGACGCCGTCCGAGACCGCCAAGCTGCTGCGCGAAGTCTACGCAGCGCTCTAGCACCAAATAAGTACAACGCGGGGTCACTCCCTGCCCGTTCCAGAGGTTGGATCGGGCACGGAGTGACCCCGCGTTTTTGATTAAGTACGACGTAGTTGAACTATGCGTTCGCGTGGAGACGGGGGAGTGCGTCCACCAGCGCGGCCAGCTCGGGGATCTCCTGGGCCTCGGCCAGGGCGCGCTCCAGCGTGGCGTCATGGACCGGGCGCGTTTCCTCCAGCAGGGCGATGCCGCTGGGTGTGAGCTCGGTGTATATGCCGCGGCGGTCGTCCGCGCAGAGGATCCGGGTCAGCAGGGCGCGGTCCTCAAGCCTGTTGACCAGCCGGGTGGTGGCGCTGGCGCTGAGCGCGGTGGCGCGGGCGAGCTGCTGCATACGCATGTGCCAGCCGTCCTGGCGGCTGAGCGCATCCAGCACGGTGTACTCCACCACTGAGAGCTTTGATTCGGCCTGCAGGGAGCGTTCCAGCTCCCCCTCGATCAGGCCATGCAGCGCCGCGAGCGTGCGCCAACCCTGTGCCCGGACCTCCACGGCGTCGTCCTTGATGCCCATCTGTCTTTCCTCTCGCGGGTGCTCCGGCCGCCTGGCGGCGTGAGGCGGAGCACAGTCGATAATAGTTGCTTGCGCGGTGTATCTGCTTGTGCAACAATAAATAACGCGTCTGCAACTAATAGCTTACGCCTGCTATCTCATTCCGTACAGTTTTCAAAGGAGCATCCACATGCCCATTGGCCTCATAGCCCTCGCCCTCGGCGGGTTCGGCATCGGACTCACCGAGTTCGTGATCATGGGCCTGCTGCCCGAGGTTGCCGCCGACTTCCAGGTCGGCGAGGCCACGGCAGGCTGGCTGATCTCCGGATACGCCCTCGCCGTGGTCGTCGGCGCCCTGGTGCTGACCGCGGCGGTGACCCGCTTCGAACGCAAGCCCGTCCTCGCCGTCCTGCTGGTGCTGTTCATCGCCGGCAACCTGGTCTCCGCCATCGCTCCCGACTACGGGATGATGATGGTCGGCCGGATCATCGCCGCCCTGGCGCACGGTGCGTTCTTCGGGATCGGTGCCGTGGTGGCCGCGGACATGGTGGCCCCCACCAAAAAGGCCGGCGCCATCGCCATCATGTTTACCGGGCTCACCGCCGCCAACGTCCTGGGCGTGCCGTTCGGCACCATGCTGGGACAGGCCGCGGGCTGGCGCTCGACGTTCTGGGCCATCACCGTTATCGGAGTCATCGCCCTGGCGGGAATCCTGGCGCTCGTTCCGAAGACCGGCCATGGCGACACCACGCCCGGAACCCTGCGCAGTGAACTGCGCGCCTTCCGCTCCGGCCAGGTGTGGCTCTCCATCCTGGTCACGATCCTCGGCTACGGCGGGATGTTCGGCGCCTTCACCTATATCGCCTTCACGCTCACCGAGGTCTCCGGCTTCGCCGCCTCCACCGTTCCGTGGCTGCTGATCGTCTTCGGCGTGGGCCTCTTTGTCGGCAACACCATCGGCGGCAAGGCAGCGGACCGCAACGTGGACCGCACGCTCGTTGTGTTGCTCTCCGTGCTGGTGGTTGTGCTCGTCGGCTTTGCCCTGACCGCCGGAAGCCAGGTGCTCACCGTTGCCTCCATCGTCCTGATGGGCGGCTTCGGATTCGCCACCGTGCCGGGACTGCAGATGCGTGTGATGAAGTACGCGTCCAGCGCCCCCACCCTCGCCTCCGGCGCCAATATCGGTGCCTTCAACGTGGGCAACGCCCTAGGCGCCTGGCTCGGGGGAGTGACCATCACCGCCGGATTCGGCTACACCTCGCCCATCTGGGCCGGCGCCGGCATCACCCTGCTGGGGCTCGTGGTGATGATCATCGCCGCCGCCGGAGCCAAGCGGGCCGTCCGGCAGGCACCCTGCGACGGCAACGCCGATGCCGACGGGCGTGTGGCCGTCGAACCCGTGGCCGTCCTGCACTGAGCCCCCAATACCCAATCCTCAACCCGCAACAGGAGAACCCATGGCTTCCACGCCCGTCACCACGTCCATCCCCGAGATCACCCTCAACAACGGCGTGCGGATGCCGCAGCTGGGGTTCGGCGTCTTCCAGGTGTCCGACGCCGACACCACCGCCGCGGTCAGCCACGCGCTTGCAGCGGGCTACCGGAGCATCGACACCGCCGCCATTTACGGCAACGAGGCGGGTACCGGACGTGCTATCGCCGAGTCCGGCATCGACCGCGAAGAGCTGTTCATAACGTCCAAACTGTGGGTGGCCGACCTCGGCTACGGCGCCACGCTGGCCGCGTTCGAGGCCAGCCTCGACAAGCTGGGACTCGACTACCTGGACCTCTACCTCATCCACTGGCCGGCGCCGGCAACCAACCTGTACCTCGAGTCCTGGCGGGCGCTGGCGCACCTGCTGGCCAGCGGCAAAGCCCGTGCCATCGGCGTCTCCAACTTCCTCCCCGAGCACCTGCAGAAGGTCATCGACCTGGGCGGCACGGTCCCGGCCGTGAATCAGATTGAGCTCCACCCGGCCTTGCAGCAGCGGGACATCGCGGACGCTAATGCCGGGCACAGGATCGCTACGGAGGCCTGGAGCCCGCTCGCGCAGGGTGCCGTGCTGGCGGATCCGGCCGTTGTGGACATCGCGGCACGGCATGGTGTGAGCCCGGCGCAGGCCATTCTGCGCTGGCACCTGCAGCAGGGCCGGATCATCATCCCCAAGTCCGTCACCCCGCAGCGGATCCGGGAGAACCTGGACGTCTTCAGCTTCGACCTGACGGCCGAGGAACTCTTGGTCATCGACGGCCTGGAGCGCGACGGCCGCACCGGTCCGCACCCGGCGGAGTTCAACGGCTAGGAAAAGGCCCACACTCGGGTCTCGACAGGCTCGACCACGAGCACGACGGCGGCCGGTTGCCTTCTCCAGGAAGGTGACCGGCCGCCGTCGTACTCGTCTAAGGGCTGTTCTAGACCTTGGCGCCGCTGAGCAGTTCGTCGAGCCGCTCGTAGCCTTCGGTCATGCCGCCTTCCATGCCGGACTGGGCCATGCCGTCGCGGGCCTCCTGGGTGGGGTAGACGGAGTGGCCCCGTAGGCGGGTGCGTCCGTTGCCGAGGTCCTCGAACGTCATGAATTCAAGGCTGACAACATCCGGGTAGCCGCCGAACTCGAAGGTCTGAATGGCGAATTCGTTTTCCCGGACGGTGTGGAAGACCCCGCTGAACTCATAGGCGATGCCATCCGGCCCCGTGTGCAGGTAGCTGTAGGTGCCGCCGGTGCGGAAATCGTAGTGGTCGATGTCCATCTTCATGCCTCGCGGGCCGAGCCACTGGACGATGAGGTCCGGGTCCTTGTGCGCGCGGAAGACGTCCGCCACCGGGAAGTCGAACTCCCGCTCGAAGTCGATGAAGGGGAGTCCTTCAGGAATGGTGAGGTTCAGCGGATTGCTCATGATGATTCCTTTAGGTGGTTGCCGCTGTTCGCGGCATTGGATCTGAGCACGGCATCCAGGCTGCGGAACTGCTCTTCGCGGACCAGCCGGTATTGGTCAATCCACGCTGTGAGTGCCTCCAGCCGTGCGGGATTCAGGTGGACGGGCCGGCGCTGGGCTTCCCTGCTGCGGGTGACGAGCCCTGCCTGCTCGAGGACCTGGATGTGCTTCGAGACCGCCTGTTTGGTGATCGCGAAGGGTTCCGCCAGTTCATTGACTGTTGCCTGCCCGCGGCTGAGCCGGGCGATGATCCGCCGCCGCACGGGATCGGCCAGGGCCATAAAGGCCGAGTCCAGGGTGCCGTCGTCGGGGTCCATCGTGCTGCAGGCCTTTCTCGATCCATTAATCAACTTGTTCATTGATCAACTATCTGGTTGTTTAACCATACGCCCGGCCCGGCCCGGGCGGAAGGGCATTTCGGAATTTTCATTGCAGGTCATCTCGAAAGTTTGTTAGTATGTCAGGACAAACTTCAGGAAGATGAAAAAATGCCGCTGGTACGAATCGATGTTAATCACGGGCGCACCGCTGAACAGTTGCAGCGCTTGAGCAGGGGCATCCACGATGCCATCCTGGCGGAGTATGCCATCCCGGAGCGCGATTACTTCCACATTCTGACCGAGCACCCGCAGGGCCAGATTGTCGCCCAGGATGCGGGACTCGGCTTCGAGCGCACCCCCGATGTGGTGATGATCCAGATCTTTACGCAGGGTGGTCGGAGCCAGGCGGCCAAGCAATCGCTGTTTGCGGCGATCGCCGACCGACTGGCGGAACTTGATGTTGCCGGTGAGGACGTGTTCATCGGATATGTGGAGAATGCCGCCGGCGACTGGTCGTTCGGCTTCGGGCGGGCGCAGTATGTCACGGGCGAGCTGGCGGTCCCCCGGAAGTAATCCGGAGGGCGTCAGCTTGGCGCCTTATGCAGGTTGTAAATATGTCAGTACAAACCTTTGACAGGACAATGATTCTAGGGCAAGGTAGTGGTTGTGGCCCCGCTCACGGGGGCCCGGCCAGGAACCGGAGTTCTAGCTCTTGCTGTACAGGGGTATGGAGCTCAAACCAGAAAGGTCCGCGATTACCGTGACCCACGAACTGCTCACGATCGGGCGCATCAGCGTTGATATCTACCCGAACGACATTGGGGTGGACCTGGAGGACGTGACGTCCTTCGGCAAGTACCTCGGAGGTTCCCCGTCCAATGTGGCCGTGGCCGCGGCGCGGCATGGCCGCACTGCAGGCGTGATCACGCGCACCGGCGACGACGCCTTCGGGAAATACCTCCACCGTGAACTGCGCAAGTTCAACGTGGACGATACGTTCGTGACGCCGGTGAAGGAATGGCCCACCGCGGTGACGTTCTGCGCCATCATGCCGCCGGATGATTTTCCGCTCTACTTCTACGGGCGTTTCCCCACGGCGCCTGACCTGCAGATCAAGGCCGCGGAGCTGGACCTGGATGCCATCCGTGAGGCCGGGATCTTCTGGTCGACAGTGACCGGTCTGTGCCAGGAACCCAGCCGCGAGGCCCACCTGGCCGCCCATGCTGCCCGTCCCCGGACCGGTCTCAAGGAAGGCCAGTACACCATCCTGGACCTGGACTACCGGCCCATGTTCTGGGCCTCCGAAGCGGACGCCCGGGCCGAGGTTGCCAAGATCCTGCCGCACGTCACGGTTGCCATCGGAAACGACAAGGAATGTGCCGTCGCCGTGGGTGAAGGAACCCCTGACGAGCAGGCCGACCGGCTGCTGGCCGCCGGCGTCGAGATCGCCGTCGTCAAGCTGGGGCCCGAAGGTGTGATGGCGAAAACCCGCACCGAACGCGTGGTCTCCGCGCCGGTCCCGGTGGAAACCCTCAACGGACTCGGTGCCGGCGACTCGTTCGGCGGGGCCTTCTGTCACGGACTGCTGTCCGGCTGGCCGCTGGCCCAGGTGCTCGATTACGCGAACGCCGCTGGCGCCATTGTGGCCTCCCGCCTTTCCTGCGCCGACGCCATGCCGACGCCGGAGGAAGTCACCTCGCTGCTGGCCGAACGCGGCCGCCTGGCACCCGCCCTGGCCGGTGCCGCCGCCTCACGCCCGTCCCACACCACAGTTTCCGAAGGAGCAGCGTCTTGAGCGCCAACGACGATCCCCGCCGCTACCAGCACCTGAGCGCCCTCCGGCTCGAAGACCCCGACGCCGTGGCCCGCGCGGCAGCCGCGCGTCGGCGCCATCCGGGGCTGAAGTACGGTGTGCAGAACTTCATTGTTGCCGCCGACCACCCGGCCCGCGGAGCCCTCTCCGTGGGGAATGATCCGGTGGCCATGGCGGACCGCCGCGATCTGCTGGACCGCCTGCAGATCGCCCTGGCCAATCCCGCCGTCGACGGTGTCCTGGCGTCCCCGGACATCATGGATGACCTCCTTCTCCTGGGGGCGCTCGAAGGCAAGCTCGTCTTCGGCTCCATGAACCGCGGTGGCCTCGCCGGGCTCGTCAACGAAATCGATGACCGCTTCACCGGCCATACGGCCGCGGCCCTGGAAGCCCTGGGCGCCGACGGCGGCAAGATGCTGACCCGCATCTGCCTCGGGGACCCGGACACCGCCTCGGCCCTGGAAGCCACGGCGCGGGCCGTCGACTCCCTCGCCGCGCGCAAGCTGATTGCCATGGTGGAACCGTTCCTTTCCGTCTGGCAGAACGGCAAGGTCCGCAACGACCTCAGCCCGGACGGGGTCATCAAGTCCATCGCGATCGCCCAGGGCCTGGGTTCAACGAGCGCCTACACCTGGATGAAGCTGCCCGTGGTGGCCGAGATGGAACGCGTTATGGCGGCCACCACGCTGCCCACTGTGCTCCTCGGCGGGGACCCGGACGGTACCCAGGATGAGGTCTTCGCCAGCTGGCAGGCCGCACTGGCCCTGCCCGGGGTCCAGGGCCTCACCGTGGGCCGGACGCTGCTGTACCCGGCCGACGGCGATGTGGCCGGGGCCGTAGCCACCGCCGCCTCGCTGCTCCAGACGCCCGTGCTGCAGTCATCAGCGAAAGTATCGGAGTAACTTCCCATGAGTTCAGCAACACGCAGAATGACGGTCGCCCAGGCCGTCGTCGAGTACCTTTCCAAGCAGTACACGGTGGATCGCATCGGCACTGAGGACTACCGGGAGCGGCTGATTCCGGGGACGTTCGGCATCTTCGGCCACGGCAATGTTGCCGGCGTCGGCCAGGCGTTGAAGCAGTACCAGCAGCTCGATCCGGCGATCATGCCGTATTACCAGGGCCGCAACGAGCAGGCCCAGGTGCACCAGGCTGTCGGCTACGCACGCCACACCCGGCGCCGCCAGACGTTTGCCATCAGCACCTCGATCGGGCCGGGTTCCTCGAACCTGCTCACGGGCGCCGCTTTGGCGACGACGAACCGTTTGCCGGTGCTGCTGCTGCCGTCCGACACGTTCGCTACCCGCGCCGCGGACCCGGTGCTGCAGCAGCTTGAGCAGCCCTACGCCTACGACATCACGGTCAACGACGCGTTCCGGCCGCTGTCCAAGTTCTTCGACCGGGTCAACCGCCCGGAGCAGCTGTTCTCGGCGTTCCACCACGGCCTGCGCGTCCTGACGGATCCGGCCGAGACCGGTGCCGTCACCATCTCGCTGCCGCAGGACGTCCAGGCCGAGGCTTTCGACGTCCCGGAGGAGTTCCTGGCCGAAAGGGAATGGCGCATTCGCCGTCCCGAGGCCGACGACGAGGACATCCGCCGCGCCGCCGAGGCCATCCGTGCCGCGAAGCGCCCGCTGATCATCGCCGGCGGCGGCGTCCTGTACGCCTTCGCTAACGAGGAACTGGCTGCATTTGCCGAGTTGACGGGCATCCCGGTGGGCAACACCCAGGCCGGCGTGGGCGTCCTGCCGTGGGACCACAAGTTCTCGCTCGGCGCGATCGGTTCCACCGGCACGACGGCGGCGAACGCCATCGCTGCCGAGGCGGACCTGATCATCGGTATCGGTACCCGGTACGAGGATTTCACCACCGCGTCCCGGACCGCGTTCCAGAACCCGGACGTAAAGTTCATCAACATCAACGTCGCCGCCATCGACGCGTATAAACACGGCACGTCGCTGCCGATCGTGGCGGACGCCCGCAAGGCGCTGGTCAAGCTGAACCAGGCCCTGGGCGGCTACCGCGTCGGTGCGGACCTCGAGCAGCAGATCGCGGCCGAGAAGAAGCGCTGGGACGCCACGGTGGACGAAGCCTTCGATACCCGCTTCACGCCGCTGCCGGCCCAGAACGAGATCATCGGCGCCACGTCGCGGGCCATGGACGCCCAGGATGTGGTGATCTGCGCCGCCGGTTCGCTGCCCGGTGACCTGCACAAGATGTGGCGCGTCCGGGACCCCTTCGGCTACCACGTGGAATATGCCTATTCGTGCATGGGTTACGAAATCCCCGGCGGACTGGGCGTCAAACGCGCGGCGCTGGCCGAAGCCGCCGCGGCCGGGGCGCCAGCCAAAACCAGGGACGTTGTGGTGATGGTGGGGGACGGCTCCTACCTGATGATGCACACCGAACTGGTCACCGCCGTCGCCGAACGCATCAAGCTGATCGTGGTCCTGATCCAGAACCACGGCTACGCCTCCATCGGCTCCTTGTCCGAGTCCCTCGGGTCGCAGCGGTTCGGCACCCAGTACCGGGCGCTGAACGAGGAGCAGCACAGCTTCGACGAAGGCGAAACCCTCCCCGTGGACCTGGCCCTGAACGCCGAGTCCCTCGGCGTGAAGGTGATCCGGATCGAACCGGGGGAGAAGGTCATTGCTGAACTCGAACAGGCCATCCGGGACGCCAAGGCCGCGCCTGAACGCGGCGGGCCCATCCTGATCCACGTTGAATCCGACCCCCTGCTGGACGCTCCGAGCTCCGAGTCATGGTGGGACGTTCCCGTCTCCCAGGTCTCGGACCTCGACTCCACGCAGCAGGCCTTCAAGACCTACACCGACCACAAGAACCGCCAGCGCAAACTGCTCGGCTGATTTCCCAGACACACAGCCCCCACAGACCAAGGAAGTCCAACACCATGTCAACGACGACCGTCACCACCATCAACCACTTCATCAACGGCGCGGAAACCGCCGGCGATGGTACCCGCACGCAGCCGGTCTACAACCCGGCCACCGGCGCCGTCTCTGCTGAGCTGCGGCTGGCTAACCGGGCGGACCTGGACGCCACCGTCGCCGCGGCCCGCAAGGCTGCTGACAGCTGGGGCGATATTTCCCTGGCCAAGCGCACCAATGTGCTGTTCAAGTTCCGCGAACTGGTTGCCGCCCACGTGGATGACCTCGCACAGCTGATCACCGCCGAGCACGGCAAGGTCCTCTCCGACGCCAAGGGCGAGATCGGCCGGGGCCTGGAGGTCATCGAGTTCGCCTGCGGCATCCCCACCCTGCTCAAGGGCGACTACTCGGATCAGGTCTCCACCGGCATCGACGTGTTCTCCTTCCGCGAACCCCTCGGCGTGGTCGCCGGGATCACCCCGTTCAACTTCCCGGTGATGGTGCCGCTGTGGATGGCCCCGATGGCCATCGCCACCGGCAACGCCTTCATCCTCAAGCCCTCCGAACGCGACCCTTCCGCCTCGATGCTGCTGGCCAAACTGTTCAAGCAGGCCGGCCTGCCCGACGGCGTGTTCCAGGTCCTGCACGGCGACAAGGAAACCGTCGAAGGGCTCCTGACCCACCCTGACGTGGACGGCATCTCCTTCGTCGGCTCCACCCCGATCGCCCAGTACGTCCACGAGACCGCCACCAAGCACGGCAAACGCGTCCAGGCCCTCGGCGGGGCGAAGAACCACGCGATCATCATGCCCGACGCCGACCTCGACAACGCGGCAGACCACCTGGCCGCCGCCGCCTTCGGCTCCGCCGGCGAACGCTGCATGGCCATCTCCGTGGCCGTCGCCGTCGGTGACGCCGCGGACCTCATCGTCAAGAAGGTCGAAGAGCGCGCCCTCGCCGTCAAGGTCAACAACGGCACAGCGCCCGACGCCGAAATGGGCCCCGTGATCACGCCCGCCTCCAAGGAACGCATCGTCAAGATCGTCACCGAGGCCGAAGCCGCAGGCGCCGCCATGGTGGTGGACGGCCGCGACCTGGTGGTCCCCGGCCACGAGGACGGCTTCTGGGTCGGCCCCACCGTCATCGACCATGTGAAGACCGAAATGACCGCCTACACGGAGGAAATCTTCGGACCGGTCCTCGTGGTGGTCCGCGTTGAGGACCTCGACGCCGGCATCAACCTGATCAATGCCAACCCCTACGGCAACGGCACCGCCATCTTCACCTCCTCCGGCGCGAACGCCCGCAAGTTCCAGCGCTCCGTGACCGTGGGCATGATCGGCATCAACGTGCCGCTGCCCGTGCCCGTGGCCTACCACTCCTTCGGCGGCTGGAAGGCATCGCTGTTCGGCGACAAGCACATCTACGGCCCTGAAGGCGTGTCCTTCTACACCCGCGGCAAAGTGGTCACGTCCCGCTGGCCCGAGCCCACCCACGCCTCGGGTGCCTCGTACAACTTCCCGTCCAACTAACGCCACTCCCAAGAAGAAGAAGGATAACGCTGCATGACTGAGAACAAGCTGATCATCGGAACCGCGCCGGACTCCTGGGGCGTGTGGTTCGCGGATGACCCCCAGCAGACTCCGTGGGAGCGCTTCCTCGACGAAGTGGCCGAATCCGGCTACAAATGGATCGAACTGGGTCCGTACGGGTACCTGCCGAACGACCCCACGCGGCTGGCCGAGGAGCTCAAGGCCCGCGATCTGAAGGTCACCGCAGGGACGGTCTTCACGGCATTCCACCGCGGCGCCAGGCAATACGTCGAAGCCTGGGAGCCGGCCCGCAAAGTGGCCGAACTGACGGCAGCCATGGGCGGCGAGCACATTGTGGTCATTCCGGCCATGTGGCGCGACGACGTCACCGGTGAGGCAGTGGAGAGCGGCGAGCTCTCACAGGAACAGTGGGCGGACCTCTTCGCCAGCCACAACCGCATGGGCAAAGTCCTGCTGGAGGACTTCGGGCTGAAGCAGCAGTTCCACTCGCACGCCGATTCGCACGTTGGCGCGCAGCAGGACATCGAGACCCTGCTGGCTTCAACGGACCCCGAATACCTGAATCTGTGCCTGGACACCGGCCATGCCGAGTACTGCGGAGCGTCCAGCCTGGAGCTGATCAAGAACTACCCGGACCGCATCGGCTACCTGCACCTGAAGCAGATCAACCCGGACATCCTGCAGAAGGTCAACGAGGAGAACATGACCTGGGCAGCCGCAAACCTGGCCGGCGTGATGACCGAGCCGCCGAACGGCCTCCCGGACCTGCGCGCCGTCATCGAGGCGGTGGAGGGGCTCAACCGGCCGATCTTCGGCATCGTCGAACAGGACATGTACCCGGTGTCCTTCGACGTGCCCATGCCGATCGCCAAGCGAACCCGCAACTACCTGCTCTCGTGCGGCTCACGCACCACTGTCAGCTGACCCCCGATACCTAGCACCCGATACTAAGGACAGAACAATGACTGACATTCTCCGCGTTGCCGTCATCGGCGCAGGCCGCATGGGTGCGGACCACATCAAGCGGCTCAGCACCCGCATCCACGGCGCCGAAGTGGCCGCCGTCGTCGACGTTGACCTCTCCCGTGCGCAGGCCGCCATCGAAGGCATCGACGGTGCCGTGGCGCTTGCCAGCGCCGACGAAGCCCTCAGCAACGGCGACGTCAACGCCGTGCTGATCGCCACGCCGGGCTTCCTCCACGAGGAAATCCTGTACAAGGCGCTCGAGAAGGGCTTCCCGATCCTCTGCGAAAAGCCGCTCACCCCGGACGCCGAAAGTGCGTGGAAGGTTGTCCAGGCCGAAACGGCGCGGGGACACAAGCGCATCCAGGTGGGCTTCATGCGCCGCTTTGACGCCGAATACGCCGCATTGGGCTCCCTTATCCGCGATGGCGAACTGGGTGAGCTGCTGATGCTCCATCACCAGCACCGCAACCCCACCACGCCCGCCGGCTTCACCAACGAGATGCTGATCAACGACTCCGTGGTCCACGAGTTCGACGCCATCCGCTTCTTCACCGGCGAGGAAATCACCTCCGTGCAGGTCCGCCTGGGCAAAGCCACCCGCAACGCCCCGAACGGCCAGCACGACCCGCAGCACGTCCTGCTGGAAACCGAATCCGGAGTCCTGGCCGACGTCGAGATCTACGTCAACGCCAAGTTCGGCTACGAAGTGGCCACCCAGGCCTCGTTCGAGGACGGCATCGTGAACATCGGCGGCGACAGCGGCCCGTACGTCCGCACATCCGGGCGCTGGGGCGGCGCAGTCACCCCCGGCTTCGAGGAGCGCTTCGGCGCAGCGTACGACGTCGAGGTCCAGGCCTGGGTGGACGCCGCCCGCCGCGGCGAAATCGGCGGCCCCACCGCCTGGGACGGCTACGCCACCGCAGCCTGCTGCGAGGCCGGCGTCGAAGCCCAGAGGTCGGGCGAAAAGGTCAAGGTCCAGCTGAACGCCAAGCCTGACCTCTACAACTAGCAGCCCATCCCGCTCCCGTAGTTTTTGTCCAGATAATGCGGCTTTGAGACCCTTCTCGGCGCGTTATCTGGACAAAACTTTAGATCAATGACTCATTCACAAAGGAGTGACCTTGAAAATCGCCCTGGACCCCACCCCGTTCCACCACAGCCACAGCCTGCTGGAATTTCCGCGCGTGGCCGCCGATCTCGGATTCAAATACCTGCAGCTGACCCCGCACGCGGACATGATCCCGTTCTACAACCACCCCAAAGCCGACGATGAGCTCGTTGCCCAGATGAACAAGGCCTGCAAGGATGCGGGCGTCGAAATCGCCTCGGTGCTTCCCGTGCTGCGCTGGTCCGGCCCGGACGAGGACGCCCGTGAAGCGGCGGTCCGCTACTGGAAGCGCGCCATCCAGATCACGGTGGACCTGGGCGTCAGCACCATGAACACCGAATTCAGCGGCCGCCCCGAGAAGGCCGAAGAATCCGAGCGCGCCTTCTACCGTTCCATGGAGGAGCTGCTGCCCATCATCGAGCGTGAAGGCCTGGATGTCCTGATCGACCCGCACCCGGACGACTTCGTCGAAGACGGCCTCGCCGCCATCCGCGTCATCCGCGGCATCAACTCGCCCAACATCGGCATGGTCTACGTGGCCTCGCACTCGTTCCACATGGGCAACAAGCCGCTGGAAATCATGCGTGCCGCCGGGGACAAGCTGCGCCTGGTCCACGTCTCGGACACCATGGACCACCACGCCTCCCACGGCCTGCGCTACATCACCAACCCGCCCGGAAACGCCGTGCGTGTGCACCAGCACCTGAAGATCGGCGACGGCGACGTGAACTGGGACGAGTTCTTCGGCGGACTCAAGGAGATCGGCTTCCTGGACAAGGACAACACCGTGATGGTGTCCAGTGTCTTCGCCGAAGACGAGAACGCCGAGGACGTGTCCCGCTACCAGTTGGCGACGATGCACAACTACATCGCCCAGGCCAAGTAGTGGTGGGGAAGACGGACCAAAGCAACGGAACCATGACGCGTCCCGGCGCAGTCCGGTCGGACGCCCCCGGCAGTACCAAGCCGGATTACCCCACCAAACCGGCCAATCCGAAGAAGTTCATGCGGAAGGTGGCGCTCTTCTCCACGTTCGGCGGACTCCTGTTCGGCTACGACACCGGTGTCATCAACGGCGCCCTGCCGTTTATGCAGCGGGACCTTGGACTGACGCCGCTCACCGAAGGGCTGGTCACTTCCACGCTCCTGTTCGGCGCGGCCTTCGGCGCCATCAGCGCAGGCCGGCTCTCGGACCGCTTCGGCCGGCGCAAGACCATCATGGGACTGGCCCTGATCTTCGTCGTGGCCACCATCGCCTGCACCCTCTCACCAAGCACGGAACTGCTCATCGCGGCCCGGACCCTGCTGGGCCTGGCCGTGGGCGGCGCCTCGGTGATTGTCCCCGTGTACCTCGCGGAAATGTCGCCAGCGGCCCAACGCGGCCGCATCGTCACCCAAAACGAGCTGATGATCGTCACCGGCCAGTTCCTGGCCTTCACGTTCAACGCAGTGCTCGGCAACGCCTTCCCCGAGGAAACGCACGTGTGGCGCTGGATGCTGGTCATCGCCACTCTCCCGGCCGTCATCCTGTGGTTCGGGATGCTGGTCCTGCCGGAGAGCCCCCGCTGGCTGGCGTCGGCCGGCCGCTTCGGGGCCGTCCTCGAGGTGCTGCGGTCCACCCGTGCCGCCGGCGACGTCTCAGCGGAGTTCGACGAGGTACGGCAGGCAGCCCGGGAGGATTACCAGGCCAGGATGGGCACGTTCAAGGACCTCTCCGTTCCGTGGATCCGCAGGATCTTCGTGGTGGGCCTGGGCATGGCCATCATCAACCAGATCAGCGGCGTCAACGCCATCATGTACTACGGGACGTCCATCCTGTCCTCGTCCGGATTCGGCGACCAGGGCGCCCTGATTGCCAACGTCCTTAACGGCGTCACGTCCGTCGCAGCCGTGATCGTCGGCATGTATCTGATGACGCGGGTGCCCCGCAAGCCCATGCTGATCGTGGGACTGTGCGGCACCGCCTCCTCCCTGACGGCCATCGCGCTCGTCTCTATGCTCCTGCCGGAGAGCACGTTGCGCGGCTACCTTGTGCTGCTGTTCATGGTGACGTTCCTGGCGTCCATGCAGGGCTGCATCGGCACCGTCACCTGGCTGACCATGTCCGAGATCTTCCCCATGCACGTCCGCGGCATCGCGATGGGCATCTGCGTCTTTGTGCTGTGGATGATCAACTTCCTGATCGGGTTCTTCTTCCCGCAGATGGTCTCCTGGATCGGCGTTTCAGCGACGTTCTTCATCTTCGTGGCACTGCAGCTGGGTGCCATTGTCTGGGTCAAGCGCGTCGTTCCGGAGACCAAGGATAAGTCCCTGGAGGAGCTCGAGCACCTGTTCAAGCAGCGCTCAGGCGTGTCCGTCTAAGGGAAGCAAGAACCAAGGCGACACAAAAACGCCCGACGCCGGCCGGCGTCGGGCGTTTTACGTCCAGCAGGTGCGGGGCCGCGGACGCTCTCTCACTTCCTGCAGGAAAATCCGGATCCCTCTCTCACCAGGTGAGAGAGGGATCCGGGAAAACGTGCAGGAAGCCAGTTCCCCTGGGCCGAGGCAATGGCCTCGCGGCGTCCTCCGTGGACCAGGTGCCCCAGTTTTCGGCCGCGTCGATGCCAGGCAGTCCCGGGAGTCCGCTTCCGCCTGCGCCCTCCTCGCCTCCTTCTGTCTTAAGGTCGGCCTCCGGGGACAAGCAAGGGGGCGACGCATATGCGTCGCCCCCTTGCTGTCTGCCAGGCCTGTTGCTGACCAGTTGCCAGGCCGTCAGGCCGTAACGTTCAGCGAAGACCTGAGCGCAGCGTCAGCATCCCGCAGCACCTTGGCCGCCACCTGGAGGCCCTCGATCCGGCCCAGGGAGGTGTCCTCGTGCTCGATGTTGACCAGCATCTCCGGGTCGACTTCGTGCAGGGCACGGAGGAACTCCGTCCAATAAGCGGTGTCATGCCCGCGGCCCAGGGCCACAAAGTCCCAGGCGGAGTTCTTGGGCCACTCGTTGGCCCATTCGTCGCCGCCGAGGTTGGTGCGGTTTTCCTCCGGCGCGAGCCGGCGGAAGCTGTTGTCCAGCACGCCGTAGAGCGCAGCGTTTTCGGTGTTGACGCGGACGTCTTTCGCCGCTGCCTGGAAGACGAGCGGTCCGAGTTCGCGTACCACGGCGACCGGATCCATCTGCTGCCAGAACAGGTGGGAGGCATCCAGTTCGACGCCGACATGCGTGGCGTTGGTCAGCTCGATCAGCTTGCGGACGTCGGCGGTGTTGAAAACGAGGTTCTGCGGGTGCAGTTCGAGAGCCACCTTGACGTCGTGGTCAGCCGCCATTCGGTCGGTTTCCTTCCAGAATTCCGCAGCCACGCCCCACTGGTAGTCCAGGACGTCCAGTGCTGCGGAGTTCCAGGCGTTGACCACCCAGTTGACGGTGGTGGCTCCGGGCTCTCCGCCCGGCAGGCCGGACATGGTGACCACCCGGTCCTGGCCGAGGCGGCTGGCCAGCCGGATGGAGCGGCGGATGTCCTCGGCGTGCTTCTCGCCGATCTCACGGTTGGGGTGCAGCGGGTTGCCGTTGCAGTTAAGGCCCGCGATGGAAACCCCGGTGCCCTCGAAGATCGCCAGGTAGTCATCGCGGGCGGCGTCGCTTTCCAGGATCTGGTCCATGGTGGGGACGTGCACTGCGGGGAGGAACCCGCCGGTGTTGATCTCGATGCCGGTGAGGCCGAGCTCGGCGATGACCTTCAGTGCTTCGGGAAGCGGCCGGTCGTGCAGGACCGCGTTGTAGACGCCGAGCCTCATAGCGTGATCTTCTTTCCGTTGTTCAGGGCGGACTCGGTGACTGCGCCGAGCAGTTCCATGTTGCGCACGCCTTCGTCGAAGGTGGCGCAGCGGGGGAGGGACTCTTCCTCGCTGAGGCCGGCGACCTCTTCGAGGAACGCGCGGGCCTGGTAGCCGAACGCGTCGTTCTGGCCGAAGCCGACTTCGGGGGCGTCCATGGCGAGGCCACCGGCGATGTAGGGGTGGCCCGGGCCTAGGATGACCTGGCGGTAGCCGCTTTCATTGCCGGAGCCGTCGTTGAGGAACAGCTGGATTTCGGCGGGGCGGCGCTGGTCAAACTTGGCGGCCCCGTTCTCGCAGAACACCTCGAACTGGAGGCTGTTGGCATGGCCGGCTGCAACCCGGGAGACTTCAAAGCTGCCGGCGCCCGTGCCGAACTCGGCATTGAATGCTGCATAGTCGTCGTTCTCGACGGCTTCGAAGGTGTCGCTGACGGCAACGTGGTCGTGGCCCATGACGGCCGCGAGCGGCAGGGGTCGCTTGTCGATTACGGTGCTGAGGCTGCCGCCGGTGACCGACTTGATGTCGCCGCAGAGGAACTCGGAGATGTACGTCAGGTGGCTTCCCACGTCGGCCAGCGCACCGGAGCCGGGGCCGCCCTTGTAGCGCCAGCTCATGGGAGCGGCGGGGCTGAAGCCGTAGTCGGTCCAGTAGCGGCCGCTGAAGTGCAGGACGTTGCCGAGCACGCCGTTGCGGATCAGGTCCCGGATGTAGGCGATGCCGGGGGTGCGGCGGAAGGTGAAGCCAATGCGTGCGATCGTGCCGCCGGCCTCGGCCGCGCGGGCTACCTCGGCCATGGCGCGGGCGTCTGCCAGGGAGTCGCTCAGCGGCTTCTCGCACAAAACGTGCTTGCCGGCAGCGAGCAGCCCCTCCACCACTTCGCGGTGGAGCGAGTTGGCGATGACCACGCTGACGACGTCGATGTCATCGGCTTCGGCGATTGCCTGCCATGATGTGTCGTTGCGCTCGTATCCGAAACGGCGGGCGGCCAGTGAGCCGAATTCGGCGTTGACGTCGCCGATCGAGACCAGGCGCACCGGGGGAAGTACCGGGCTGTAGAGGGCAGACGCGGTGCGGTATGCAGCAGCATGGGCCTTGCCGGCCATGCCTGCACCGATGACGGCGACGCCTAGGCTTTCAGCCATTGATTTCTCCTTTGAAATTCAGCCGCGGCGGGAAGCTCCAGCGGCATTTTGTAGCGCTACAATTTAGTGCGTTGGAACTGAGCGTATCCATGTATGTATGTCCTGTCAATCACCTGCGGATATCCTCAAGGGCAGACACGAAAGGCACCTCGAATGACGTTGCATAGCCCCAAGACCCGACGCCCGACGATCTATGACGTGGCGAAGCAGGCGGGCGTCTCGCCGTCGTTGGTTTCACTCGTACTGCAGAATCCGGCACGGGTGAGCGACAAGCGCCGGGAAGCTGTCCAGGCGGCAATTTTGGACCTCGGGTACCGCCCCAGCCGCGCCGCCACCACGCTCGCCAGCAGCCGGACCAAGAGCATCGGGCTGGTGATCGACGACTACCGGAACCTGTGGTTCGTCGATCTGCTGCGGGGGATGGAATCTGCGCTGACCGAACATGGCTACCAGGTGATGCTGGCTGATTCCCGCCCCGGGGAGAACCGCATCCAGGAAGCTGCCGACGGTTTGCTTGCCATGCACGTTGACGGACTGGTGATAGCGGCCGAGCCAAGCGCGTCAATGCTGGCCGGGGCGGGGGTTCCGACGGTAGTGGCGGGGTGGCGCGCTGGCGTGCCGGCCGGCGCGGACCTGATCACCAACGACGACGACGGCGGCGGCGGTATGGCGGCCAGCCACCTTCTGGGGCTCGGCCACACGCGGATAGGCCACCTTTCCGGCTCCGGCGGTGCCGCAGCACACCGGCGCGCCGGCTTCCAAGCCCGGCTCCAGGAGTCCGGCGTCGAACCCCGTATTGTGGGCGAGTCCGGTGGCACGTCCGAGGAGGACGGCTACACCTCGACGTGCTGGCTGCTGGACCACCATCCGGACACCACCGCGATCTTCGCCGCCAACGACACCATGGCTTTGGGTGCCCTGGGTGCCATTAGGGCGCGCGGGCTGACGGTCCCGGCGGACATCTCCGTGATCGGCTACGACAATTCAACCCTGGCAAAGTCGCGGTATCTGGAGCTGACTTCCGTGGACAACCGAAGCGACCTGGTGGGTGTGGATGTGGCAAAGGCGCTGCTCGCGCGCATTCACGACTCCACTGTTGGCCCGCAACGCAGGCTGATCGAGCCCGCCCTGGTTGTCCGCGGGACCACGGCGCGACCGGCACTTTAGTTGGCCACAGCAGGCTCCCCACGTCAAAACATCCTAATGTCAGGACAAACTATTGACATTCGTGAGCTGAATCACCATGATCGAGGTAGACAGTGCTCCGGCGGTTGCAGAGTGGCAGCCCGGAACCTGAGATCAAAGGAGATTAACGTGGCTAATTTTTCTTGGCGCAAGGCGGCTCTCGTTGCGGCAGTTGTGCCGATGTTGGCGCTGAGCGCCTGCTCAAGCACCGGCGGCAAGCCCGCCGATACCGGCAACGCCGGCGGCGGACAGGCCGCCACAACGGACCGGATCAAGATTGCCCTGATCGCCCATGCCCCCGCCGGTGATACATTCTGGGACACCGTCCGCAAGGGCGCCGAGGAGGCTGCGGCGAAGGACAACGTCGAGCTGCTGTACACCTCCGATCCCGAAGCCGGCAGGCAGGCCCAGCTGATCGAGCAGGCCGTGGACCAGAAGGTGGACGGCATCGCCGTGACCCTGGCCACGCCTGAGGCATTGAAGGGTGCGCTGAAGAAGGCCGCCGACGCGGGCATTCCGATTGTCAGCTTCAACGCCGGCGAATCGGCCTCCGCGCAGCTCGGAGCGTTCACCCACTTCGGTTCCAACGAGCAGCTCGCCGGCCAGGCCGTAGGCACAAGGCTCGCAGAGGGTGGATACAAGCACCCGGTCTGTGTGATCCAGGCGCAGGGGCACGTGGGCCTCGAAGCCCGCTGTGCCGGTGTGAAGGCCAAGGTGCCCGGGACGGAAATTTTGTACGTCAACGGCGCCGACATGACGTCCGTTGAATCAACGGCAACCGCCAAGCTGCAGGCCTCCAAAGACGCCGACGTGATCATCGGCCTCGGTGCCCCGATCACGCTGACCCTCCTGAAGTCCGTTTCCACCGCCGGAAGCGCCGCCAAGGTTGCCAGCTTCGACCTGAACAAGGAACTGGCCCAAAAAGTCTCCGACGGCAGCGTGCTGTTCACTGTTGACCAGCAGCCGTGGCTGCAGGGCTACAGCGCCGTGGATGCGCTGTGGCAGAACAAGCGCGGCGGATTCAAGATCGGCGGCGGCCAGTCGGTCCTGACCGGCCCGGCAATCATCGACAAGTCCAATGCGGCCGAAGTCCTGAAGTTCGCCGAACAGGGTATCCGCTAACAGCCCGCTGGCCGGGCCGGCCAACGCCGGCCCGGCAGCAAGGAGAATCATCATGACCATGACCCAGCCCAAGCTCAAATTACCGGCGATTGATGAACGCGTCGCTAAGCGCAGCCCGTTGCAGAAGCTCCTCAGCCGGCCCGAGGTCGGTGCCCTCGTGGGCGCAATCGTCCTTTTCGTCTTCTTCGCCTTGGTGTCCTCAACGTTTACCCAGCCCAACGCCTTGGCGACCATCCTGTACGGCAGCTCCACGATCGGGATCATGGCCGTGGGGGTGTCCCTGCTGATGATCGGCGGGGAATTCGATCTCTCCACCGGCGTCGCCGTGATCTCCTCGGCACTGACCGCTTCAATGTTCAGCTGGTACTTCAGCACAAATGTCTGGGTCGGGGTTGTCCTGGCGCTGCTGGTTTCTTTGGCCATCGGCTTCATCAACGGCTGGATCCTGATGAAGACCAAGCTGCCCAGCTTCATCGTCACCCTGGCCACCTTCCTGATGCTGACCGGCCTGAACCTTGGCCTGACCCGCTTGATCGGCGGCTCCGTGTCATCGCCGTCCATCTCTGTCATGGATGGCTTCGACTCCGCCCGCGCGGTGTTTGCCTCCTCCGTCACCATCGGGGGCATCGACGTCAAAATCACGGTGTTCATCTGGATCGCGCTCGTCGCCGTGGCCACTTGGGTGCTCATGCGGACCCGAGTGGGCAACTGGATCTTCGCCGTCGGCGGGGACGAGAACGCCGCGCGCGCCGTAGGTGTCCCGGTCAAGGCCACCAAGATCGGGCTCTTCATGGGCGTGGGTTTCTGCGGCTGGATCCTGGGCATGCACAACCTCTTCGCCTTCGACACCGTGCAGTCCGGTGAGGGTGTGGGCAACGAGTTCCTCTACATCATCGCCGCGGTTATCGGCGGTTGCCTCCTCACCGGCGGTTACGGCTCGGCCATCGGCGGCGCGATCGGTGCGTTTATCTTCGGCATGGCCAACAAGGGCATCGTCTACGCGCAGTGGAACCCGGACTGGTTCAAGTTCTTCCTGGGCCTGATGCTGCTGCTGGCCACCATCGTCAACCTCATCGTCAAACGCCGCGCGGAACTCAAGTAAGGGGCCGGAGAAATGAATGCCAAGGAAATCGACCAGCAAACGCTGCTCCAGAATGAAAAAGATCCCCTCACCCACACCCCCGTCCACCTGCTCTCCCTCGAGGGAGTAGGCAAGCATTACGGCAACATCATCGCTCTGTCCGATGTCACCATGGCCGTGGACAACGGCCGCGTCACCTGTGTACTGGGTGATAACGGTGCGGGTAAGTCCACGCTGATCAAGATCATCGCCGGCCTGCACCAGCACGACGCCGGCGTCCTGAACATCATGGGCGAGGAACGGAAGTTCACCTCGCCCCGTGACGCCCTCGACGTCGGAATCGCCACGGTCTACCAGGACCTCGCCGTGGTCCCGCTGATGCCGATCTGGCGGAACTTCTTCCTCGGCTCGGAGCTGACCAGCGGCTTTGGCCCGTTCAAGAGCCTGGACGTTGAGAAGATGAAGGCCATCACGCTCAAGGAACTCGCCGAGATGGGCATCGACCTGCGCGATGTGGAGCAGCCCATCGGCCAGCTCTCCGGCGGTGAACGCCAGTGTGTCGCGATCGCCCGCGCGGTGTACTTCGGTGCCAAGGTGCTGATCCTGGATGAGCCGACGGCGGCACTCGGCGTCAAGCAGTCCGGTGTGGTTTTGCGGTACATCCTGCAGGCCCGCGACCGCGGCCTCGGGGTCATCTTCATCACCCACAACCCGCACCACGCCTTCCCCGTCGGTGACCGGTTCCTGCTGCTCAAGCGCGGCAAGTCGATCGGCTACTACGACAAGAAGGACATCTCCCTCGACGAGCTCACCGCCCAGATGGCCGGCGGCGCCGAACTCGCCGAACTCGCCCACGAACTTGAACAGCTCGGCGGCCACAGCGAAGCCCTCAAGGAAGTCAAAGCCGAAGTGGCCGACGTCGCTGACGCCGTCCAGGCAGGCGCCCCAAGACACGCCTAGCTGCGCCGGCCGAAGGGGCCCTCCGGCGGACTGCCGGCGGGCCCCTCCCTTGCCATGGGGCAGCCATCAAACGACGTGCAGAATCACGGTGGACAGGACAGGACCAACATGCCGATCCGGGTAGGCGTCATCGGCGCCGGAATCATGGGCGCCGACCACATCAGGAACCTCTCCACCGCTATCGGCGGCGCCGAAGTCACCTTTGTGGCGGACCTCGACGCCGGCCGTGCCGCCGCCGCTGCACCTCCGGGCGCCCGCATCACCACCGATCCCTCCGAGCTGATCAACTCCAAGGAGGTGGACGCCGTCGTGGTTGCCTCCCACGACTCCACCCACGCCGGGCTGGTGCTGGAGTGCTTCGAGGCGATGACCCCGGTGCTGTGCGAAAAGCCGCTGGCACCCACACTCCTGGAAAGCCTCGAGGTGGTGGCGGCGGACGCTGATATCGTGGCCGCAACCGGCGCGTCCCTGCTCTCACTGGGCTTTATGCGTCGCTTCGACCCCGGCTATGTGGCCCTGCGCCAGTCCGTGCAGGACCGGGTCCAGGGTGAGCCCCTGATGGTCCACTGCACCAGCCGCAACGCCGCCGCGGGCCCCGGGACCACCTCGGAATCGGCCATCACGAATTCGGCCATCCATGAGCTGGACATCATCCCCTGGTTGCTGGACTCGCACATCATGGAGGTGTCGTGGCAGTCAGGGCGGAGCTCACGCCATGCCGAAGGCGGGCTGCAGGACCCCGCCTTTATGATGCTCCGCACCGCCGACGGGACCGTGACGACGCTGGAGCTGTTCCTTAATGCCCAGTACGGCTATACAACGCGCTGCGAGGTTGTCTCGGAACGTGGCACCACCGACCTCCAGGATTCCGCACTGCTGGCCGTCCAGCAGGCGGGTCGCAGCCAGACGGCGATACCCGCAGACTGGCGCCCGCGCTTTGCCGACGCGTACCGTCTCCAGCTGCAGGCCTGGATTTCGGCGCTGGCAGAGGGGGAACAGCCGCCCTTGGCCGGGGCGCAGGATGGCCTCAACGCCTCGCTCGTGGCCCAGGCCATGATCCAGTCCCTGCACAGCGATGGTGCCTACACGAAAGTGAGCTACTCGTGAGCTTTTCCGCCCTGCCGGTCTCCCGCGTGCCCGGTCCGCGGGATGCCCCGGTGCTGCGCTGGGGGATCATGGGACCGGGCTGGATCGCCGAACGCTTCACCGAATCCGTCCAGGCGCATACGGACCAGGTGATCGCTGCCGTCGGGTCCCGTTCGCCCAGCCGGTCCAAGGCATTCGCGGACGCTTTCGACGTGCCCGCGGCCTACGGCAGCTATGCGGAGCTGGCCGCCGACCCGGACATCGACATCGTCTACGTCTGCACGCCACACAACTTCCATCACGAGGCCGCTGTGCTCGCCCTGGACGCCGGCAAACACGTTCTGGTCGAGAAGCCGATCGGCCTCAACGCGGCGCAGGCCCGGGATATCGCCAAACGGGCCGAGGCCGCCGGGGTGTTCGCCGCCGAGGCCATGTGGAGTTTCTTCCTGCCCAAGTTCGACGTGATCCGGCAGATCCTCGAGGCCGGGACCCTGGGCACCGTCACCACGGTTTTTGCCGAATACGGCGAACACTTCGAACGCGGCCACCGGATCTTCGATCCCTGGCTGGCCGGCGGCCCGCTGCTGGACCTCGGCACGTACCCGCTGGCCCTGGTCACCGAGGTCCTGGGCCTGCCGGAAGAGCTGCACGCCATCGGCCAGCCCCACGAGTCCGGGGTCAACGCCCAGCTGTCCGCCATCATGCGGTTCGCCGGCGGCGCACAGGCCGTGGTGAACACCCACGTGCATAACTTCACACCCACTGCGGCCACGATCGTCGGTTCGAAGGCCACGCTGACCATCGACGGTCCCTTCAACATGCCCGGCGGCTTCGAGGTCCGCTTCCCGGACGGGGCCCGGGTGCGCCATGAGGAACCGCCCGGCGGCCACTTCGAGGGACTGCACTACGAAGCGGCGGCCGTGGCCCGTGCCGTGGCCGCCGGGCAGAAGCAGGCCAGCCAGCGGACGCTGGCAGCATCCATCCGCACTTTGGACGTGGCCGACGAGATCCGCCGCCAGCTGGGCGTGGTGTTCCCGGGCGAAGAAACGTTGGCGGACGAGGAAACCGCCCGACCCTGATTCATTATCTGTTCTGACCAACGAAAGGATGGGCCAATGGCCTACATCGAACAGCACTCCGCAGGACTCTCCGCACCCGTGAAGGTCGGGCTCATCGGCTCCGGCTGGATGGGGGCGTTCCATGCCGAAAGCATTGCCCGCCGCGTCCCCGGCGCTATCCTGGCGGCCATCGCCGACCCCAATGTGGAATCCGCGCAGGCCCTTGCCCAATCCCTTGGCACCGGAAAGGTCACGGCCGACGCCGCAGACATCCTGGCCGATCCGGAGATCGACGCCGTGGTGATCGCGAGCCCGGCCCGATTCCACTCCGCCCTGATAACCCAGGCTGCCGCCGCCGGCAAGCACGTCTTCTGCGAGAAGCCCGCGGGCCAAGGCCTGGACGAACTCGACGCCGCGCTGGCCGCCGTTGAAAAGGCGGGGGTGCATTTCCAGATCGGCTTCAACCGACGCTACGCGGATGACTTCCAGGCCGCCAAGAAGGATCTCGCCGCGGGCGTCGCCGGTCAGCCGCAGCTCCTGCGCTCGCTGACCCGCGACCCCGGGACCGGAAGCATCCCGAACGCGGCCAGGGTCCCCGCGTGGACGGTCTTCCTGGAAACCCTGATCCACGATTTCGACACCCTCAACTGGTTCAACGAAGGCGCCGAGCCGGTGGAGGTCTATGCCGTGGCCGACGCCCTCGTGGAACCGGAACTCCGCGATCAGGGCTTCCTGGACACCGCGGTGGTGACCATCCGCTACAGCAACGGCGCCATTGCCGTGGCGGAAGCAAATTTCAGCGCCCTCTATGGCTACGACATCCGCGGCGAGGTTTTCGGTTCCAAGGGCATGGTCCAGGCCGGCCGTGCCACCGAGACGGCGGCCCGGCGCTACACGGCGGAGGGACTGTCCGCGGACACCCCGCGCCTCAACGTGGAACTCTTCCGGCAGGCCTACACGGACGAACTCGCCGATTTCGCCGCCACGGTTCGCGCGCAGCGGGACGGCACCCCGCCGCCGTCGGGCGCCTTCAGCCTAACCCCCGGCGCCGCAGACGCCCGCCGCGCGCTGGCCATGGCGCTGGCGTGCATCGAATCGGTCAAGCAGGGTGGTCCGGTGGCTGTGGCCGCTGCCCCTGTGGCGCTCCGTGACGACGCCAGGGCCGGCGTCTGATGCGGCTGGCCGTCTGCGCGGAAATGGTCTTCACGGACCTGCCGTTTGTGGAACGGGTGCAGCGGATCCACGACGCCGGATTCGACGTCGAGATGTGGGACTCCAGGGGCAAGGACCTGGCCGCGCTCAAGGCCACCGGCGCGGTGTTCTCCTCCATGACCGGGTATACCTCCGGAAGCCTGGTGGACCCCGACACCGCCGACGACGTGGTGCGGACGGCCGAGTCGCTGATCCCGACCGCCCTTGAACTCGGCGTCAGCCGCATGGTGGTGCACTCCGCGGAGCTCATCGGCGGACAGGCGGCGCGCCCCCTCTACCGGTCCACCGGCCGCATGTGGAGCACCGGGGCGCGGACGCTGGAACGGCTCGGCAACTTGGGGGAGAAATATGGGGTGACGTTCTGCCTGGAGAACCTCAACACGATCCTGGACCACCCCGGCATCCCGCTCGCCCGCGCCAAGGACACCCTGGCGCTCGTGGAAGCAGCCGGGCACCCCAACGTGAAGCTCATGCTGGACCTGTACCACGCACAGTTGGGGGAGGGGAACCTCATTGAGCTTGTGCGGACCGCCCTGCCGCACATCGGCGAAGTCCAGGTGGCCGACGTCCCCGGGCGGTGCGAACCCGGGACCGGGGAGATCAACTACCGGGCCGTGGCCAGGGCGCTCGCGGACGCAGGCTACGAGGGGACGGTGGGCATGGAAGCCTGGGCCAGCGGTGACGACGAGGAAGCCCTGGCGGCCTTCCGGGCGGCGTTTACGGTGCAGGACGCCACGGTGCAGGACGCCAGCGTCCAGATCGCCTCGGCATAGTCGTGCCGTTCAGGGGTGGCGTGCCGTTCAGGCGTGAGGGGCGGCGGTGCTGCCCCGCACTTCCAGCGTCGGCACCAACAGTTCGTCCGGGGGCATGGTGCTGCCGGGCTCCAGCCGTGCGATCAGGAGTTCGGCCGCCCGCTGCCCTGCGGCAAAACTGGCCGTGTCCACGGACGTCAGGCTGATCCGGCGCAACCGCGCCAGGGGGGTGTTGTCGTAGCCGGCCACCGAAAGATCGGCAGGAACGGCGAGACCGCATTCCTCGGCAGCCGAGAGAACGCCCAGTGCCGCCATGTCGTTGACAGCGAACACCGCTGTGGGCCGGTCGCCACCTGACAACAGTTCGAGGGCGGCACGGTGGCCGCCCTCTTCGCTCAGGTCGCCCGGCACGGTCCGGATGAACTCCGCCAGGCCGGCGGCCCTCATCTCCGCCTCATACCCCCGACGCCGGGCAACCCCGACTGCGGTGGCCGGTGCCCCCACATGGGCGATGCGGCGGTGCCCCAGCGCAATCAGGTGAGCCACCGCGAGGCGCGCCCCGGCGTCGTCGTCGTTGGTCACGACGGTGACGTTGGCACCCGGGCCGGTGGGCGCTCCCAGCGCGATGGTTGGCACCTGCAAGGCTGCCGCCGTCAGGCCGGGGCTCTCCGGCATGGTCCCCACCAGCACCAGGGCCTCGATGTTCATCTCCAGAAGTTTCTTCAGCAGGGATTCGCCGCTGCGGCTGTCCAGGCGGAAGTCGCCCATCAGCATCTGCAGGCCGCGCTCGTTGAGGGTGCTGTTGAGCCCTTCGACCGCGCTGACGAACCAGGGGTTCCGCATGTCGTTGAGTACCACGCCCACGGTGCGGCTCCGCGATTCGCCGAGGGCCCGGGCAGCCGCGTTCGGCCGGTAGCCGAGTTCCAGGACGGCATGCTCGACGGCGGTGCGCTTCGCCGCGCTGACGTAGCCCGTACCACGCAGCACGAGGGACACCACAGACTTGGACACACCCGCGGCGGCGGCCACGTCCAGGATGGTGGCCGCGCGTTTGCGTTCAAGGGCAGTCACAGCGTCCTCCAGTTTGTTAATACAAAGTCTTGACTCCGATTGCGGATTCACCTATTCTAACAAGACAATGATGGAACGTTCCAACATTGTTTGTCTTCCCGGATTCCGGGGCCGCTACTGCATGCGAGGGAACTATGAAGGACGTCATTCTCGGTCTGGTCGGAGTGGGGCGCATCGGCGTGATGCACGCGAACAACATCGCCGCTCTCAACGGAGTCCTCAACCCGGAGGGCATCAACGTCAGGCTTTTGCTCACAGACGTCGCCGAGGACCACGCCAAGGGCGTTGCGGCCGGCCTCGGTGCCGGCTTCCTGCCCTCGGTGGCGGAACTTATCGCCGCCGGCGTGGACGGACTGGTTATCGCCACGGGAACCGGAACCCACCCCGAACTGATCAAGGCGGGCGTGGACGCCGGCATCCCGGTGTTCTGCGAAAAGCCCGTGGCCATGAACGTGGCGGACGCCCTGCCGGTGCTGGACTACATCCGCGACAACAACGGCGTGGTGCAGATCGGCCACCAGCGCCGCTTTGACCACGGCTACCTTGAGGCCAAGCGTGCCTACCAAGCGGGCGAGCTGGGCTGGATCCACTCTCTTCGCGCCGTCACCTGCGACATGGCGCCGCCCCCCGTGGAGTTCCTCGCCAGTTCCGGCGGCCTGTTCCGCGACTGTTCCGTCCATGACTTCGACATCCTGCGCTGGCTGACCGGCCGCGAGATCGTCGAGGTCTACGCGAAGGGCTCCAACAACGGCGACCCGGCCATCGGCGCCGTGGGAGACGTGGATACGGCGCTGGCACTGGTCACGTTCGACGACGGCACGGTCGGTACCGTCTCAGCCACCCGCTACAACGGGGCCGGCCACGACGTCCGCCTGGAAATCCAGGGCTCCAGCCGTTCGCTGATGGTTGGGCTCGATGAGCAAACGGCCATCGCGTCGGCCGAAGCAGGGATTGATTTCCCCGCCGGGGAACCCCACAGGACGTTCGCCGAGCGTTTCGACCAGGCCTACCGATCCGAGATGGCCGCGTTTGTGGAGCTGATCCTGGGCCGGCGGGAGAACCCCTGCACCCCGGAGGACGCCGTGGCGGCTTCCCGCGTGGCTGACGCCGCCCAGGAATCGCTGGCCACGGGCGTCCCGGTCAAGGTGGCCATCAGCGTAGCCAGGTGAGCGCACCGCCGCCACGAAAAATGCCCCTCCGGAATCCGTTCCCGGAGGGGCATTTCCGTGACCTCCAGCGCGTGATCTCTAAGCGCCGAACGGCAGCCGGGGGTCGATGTCCTGGCCGTCCCAGCTTTGGCGGACCCAGCCGTGGTGCGGGTCGTCGCTGATGAGCCATTCGCGGACCGGGCCGGGGCCGGCCATCACGTTCAGGTAGTACAGGTCGTAGCCCGGGGCTGCCATGGCGGGGCCGTGCCAACCGTAGGGGACCAGCACAACGTCGCCCGTGCGGACCTCGGCGGCAACGTCGATGGGACGCTCATCCGAGGCGTAGACGCGCTGGTAACCGATGGCGTCGGCGTCGGCGGGTGCGCCGGAGCCCGCAGCCACCTGCGTCTCGAAGTAATAGATCTCCTCAAGGTTCGTTTCGCCGTCCTTTTCCTCATCGTGCTTGTGCGGAGGGTAGGAGGACCAGTTCCCGGCGGGGGTGAGGACTTCACACACGATGAAACGGTCAGCCTCAAGGGCCGCAGGCGTGCCGAAGTTATGGACCTGGCGCGAGCAGTTGCCCGCCCCGCGCAGTTCCACGGGTGTCTCCGCCGCCGTGACCAGGCGCGTGGGATAGGAGGCCTTTGCCGGTGCGGTGGCGACCGCCACCCGTCCGCCGTCGGTCGAGCTGATGGTGACGGTCCGGCCCGTGCCCGAGTACAGCACGTCGCTGGGGCCGTGGAACACGGACGCCCGGCCCGCCAGGACATAGTCTTCACCGTCGACGGAGACGGTGAAGGAGCCGCTGAGGGGAACCACAATCCGCTCCTCGTCCGCTGCCGGGAGAACGACGTCGGCCCCGGCAGTCAAGGTGGCCACCTTCAGGCCCGTATGGGCCCAGCCATCCACGGCCAGGGTTGAATCGGAGGTTCCGAGCGAGACGTCCCAGCCGCCGTCGGCGGCGCTGCCCAGAGGGTAGACCCAGTTAGTCATTGATGTATTCCTTGCGCTATCGCTGTACGAGTGTCATGTCAAAGCTGTACGAATCCGCCCGGTACACGTGGTGTCCGGTTTCCACCCGGCGACCGGCGTCGTCCGTTGCGGTGCGCTCCATGGTGACCAGGGCGGAATTGACCTCCGCCTCCAGCAGGCGGGCCTGGTAGTCGTTGGCGATCATCGCGCCGATCCGTTGCGAGGCCAGGCGGAAGTTGACTCCGCCGCGGCGGAGAATGGCGTAGAGGCCCTCAGAGGCCAGCATGGCTTCGTCCATGGTGGCGATGTCGTCCCGGACCCAGTTCTCCATCAGGGCCAGCGGCTTGCCGCCCACTTTCCGCAGGCGGGTGAAGTGGTACACCTTGGAGCCGGCCGGCAGTTCGAGGGTGGCGAGAGTCGCAGCGTCGGCCTCCATGTGGGAGAAGGTCAGCACCTCGGTGGTGGGCTTCTTGCCGTTGTTGGAGAGGTCATCAAACAGGCTGGAGAGCTCCAGGGGGCGGCGGACCTGGCTGGAGACCACCTGGGTACCCACGCCGCGCTTGCGGACCAACAGCCCCGATCGGACCAGCTCGTCCATGGCTTTGCGCATAGTGGGCCGGGAGAGGTTCAGCTGGGCCGCGAGATCGATTTCGTTTTCCAGCCGGCTGCCGGGTTCCAGGATTCCGCTGTGGATGGCGGCCTCGATGCCCTGCACCACCTGGTGGTACAGGGGTACGGGCGAGGAGCGGTCGATGATGAGACCAAGTTGATTCGCCACTGGATATTCCTCGTTCCATGCCGGAAGCTGGTGCCCGCCCGAGGCCCGGGAGGGAATCCATGTCCTACTATGTTCGCTTGATAGGACATACTGCCTTTGTTGATAATATCAGCCGAACTTTGGCGGTCAAGGCTACGACTGGCGGGCGCACCGCCATGCGTGCATATGGTCCTAGGCTGGGGGGATGAACAACCGATACCTCGTGTCCCGCGAACGCTTCATCGCTGCCCCACCCGAAGTGATCTATGAAGTGCTGGCCACTCCGGCGCTGCACAGTGCGATCGACGGTTCCGGCACTGTGAAGGGCGCCCAGCCGCGCGGCCCGGAACGGCTGAGCCTCGGAGCCCGGTTCGGTATGGAAATGAACATGGCCGTGGACTACAAGATCCTGAACACGGTCTCCGAATTCGAGGAAAGCCGGCGCATTGCCTGGCGCCATTTCTATGGTCACGTCTGGCGGTACATCCTGGAACCGGCCGCCGGCGCCGACGGTACTGCCGGCACGCGCGTCACCGAACAATGGGACGCCAGGGCTGTCCGCGGCAAGATTTTCCTCCGGCTGGCAGGATACCTGCGCCGACACCCCGCCAGCATCGAAAAGACCCTGGCCAATCTTGAGGCGTACGTTGCGGCCTCCGGTCGGCGCGAGGCCGGCAGCACGGGGACTTCCTGAGACGCCGCTTCAACGGGCGGTGAAGCCGGCGGGGTCCCGGTCCGTGCGGCGGCTTCTGTAATGTGGGTGGCACCCGGAGTACGGGGCAAGACTGAAGGTGGGAAGCACGATGGGCCGCAGGACACTTGTTGACGACCTTGTCGACGGTCTGCTTGAGGACATCCTGGACGGCAAACTGCAGCCCCACGTCGCCTTACCGCCCGAAGCCGACATCGCCAAAGCCTACGACGTCAGCCGCCTCACGGTGCGCGAGGCGCTCAAGGCCCTGCGGGCACAGAACATCCTCTACGTTAAAGCCGGCCGTGGGACCTTCGTCAACCCGACCGACAACTGGACCGGTCTGGACGCGATCTTCAAGGCCGCTTCGCACGACAATGGGGCGGAGCAGGTGGCAGTGGGGTTGATCGAGATGCGGCGCATGGTTGAAACCGGGGCTGCTGCGCTCGCGGCCAAACGCCATACACCCGAGCATGCGCAGCAGATGCGCAAGTGCATTGCGGACATGAAGCGCTTCCACGATTCCGGTGACCTCGATGCCTTCGTGGCGGCAGACATCGCCTTCCACGACGCAGTGTTGAAGGCTTCCGGCAATCCGTTTGTCCGGGCGCTGTTCGCGCAGCTAGGTCAGCTCCTTTACGTAAAACGGCGTGAAACGTCCGCCGTCAAAGAGATCCAACTGCACGCCATCGAGTACCACCAAAAGGTCATGGAAAGCATCCTCAGCGGCGAGGCCGAACTGGCCCGCCGCGCGATGGACGAGCACATGGACCAGACATACCGGGACTACGAACGCTATGTGCACCACGCAGCATCCTGACGTTGCAGCCCGCACCAATCAGGTCTTGACGTAATCCGCATCACTAATCTATGCTTTTTCTCAGTTGTTCGATCAGATGTCTGACATCTGACTCAAATCGCATTGATCCCGTTCCCATGTGGACTGGGCCTCCCAAGATATCCGCACGGATCCGCGCCACCACTGCCGGTGCCGGACTCCGTTAGACAGAAGGTCGAAGATGACTTCACTCTCCTTAAAATCCGCAGGGCTCGGCGAGCTTGGTGAGCGTACGCTCCGCAAGGTCCGCCGCCGGGTTATGCCACTGATCGTCCTGCTCTATTTCGTTGCCTACCTTGACCGCAACAACGTGGGCTTCGCCAAGCTCACCATGAGCGAGGACATCGGCCTGAATGCCGCAGCTTACGGGCTCGGCGCCGGCATCTTCTTCCTCGGCTATGCACTCCTCGAGGTGCCAAGCAACGCTGGCATGTACCGGTTCGGCGCACGCAAGTGGCTGGCCCGGATCCTTATTACGTGGGGCATCTTCGCCACGGCCATGTGCCTGGTGAACGGTGAAACCACCTACTACATCATCCGTTTCCTGTTGGGGGCGGCAGAGGCTGGCTTCTTCCCGGCCATCCTCTTCTACCTGACGCTGTGGTTCCCTGCCGCTCAGCGCGTCACGGTACTGGGCATCTTCATCCTCGCCCAGCCCATCTCCAACGCCCTCGGCGCCCCGGTCTCCGGACTGCTGCTCCAGATGGACGGCATCATGGGCCTGCAGGGCTGGCAGTGGCTGTACATCATCGAAGGTATCCCGGCCATCATCCTGGGCCTGCTCACCCCCATCCTCATGACCGACCGCCCGCGGGATGCCAAGTGGCTCAACCCGGACGAGCGCGAATGGCTTGCCACCACCATGGACAAAGAGTTGGCCGTCAAGTCCGGTTCCGGCAGCCACAACTTCCTGTCCGGCCTCAAGGACAAGCGGACCCTGACCTACTCGGCCCTGTACTTCGGCCTGGTCTGCGGCATCTACGGACTGGGTCTCTGGATGCCCACCATCGTCGCCGCCTTGGGCAAGTTCTCCACCGCCCAGGTCGGGTTCATCGTCCTCATTCCCTACTCCGTGGCCGCAGTCTTTGTGTACTTCTGGAGCAAGCGTGCGGACAAGACCGGAAAGCGGGCCTGGCACAGTGCGGTCAGCATGGTCCTTGCCGGCATGGGCCTCCTTGCTGCAGGCTACATGCTCCCGGTCAACCCCATACTGGCCCTCATCGCCCTGACCGCCGCGGCCATGGGTATCTACGGCGCCATCGCTCCGTTCCTGTCCATGCCGTCCGCGGCGCTCACCGGGGCAGCTGCTGCTTCCGGCCTCGCCCTGATCAACTCACTGGGTAACCTCGGCGGTTTTGTGGCCCCCTACGCTGTCGGCCTGCTGAACGACGCCACGGGCAACAACCAGAGCGGCCTGCTGTTCCTGTCCTTCTGCCTCTGCGTCACGGCCGTTGCCACCTACCTTTACGCACGCAAGCGCCCCGAAGGCGATGCCGCGCTGGATCCCGCAGTTGCCGCGGCTGCCGCTGTGACCTCTGACTCCCAGGCTCCGGCAAAAATCTCCTGATCTCGAAATCCCTCATCTCGAAACCCCTGAAGGAAAGCCTCATGACTACCAGCAACTTCCCCTCCGAACGCACCGTTGTCCTGACCGGCGCCGCGTCGGCCCGCGGCATCGGCCGCGCCGCCGCTGACCGGATGGCCAGCGAGGGATGGTCAATCGCCATCCTCGACATCAATGCGGAGGACGCCAAGGCCGCCGCCGCGGAGATCGGCTCCAACCGTGCGGTCAAGGCCATTGGCGTTGGAGCCGACGTGTCCGACGAGGCGTCCGTTGACCGGGCCATCACCGAGATCGAAGACTCTCTTCCCCCGATTGTTGCGCTCGCCAACCTCGCCGGGATCAGCTCCCCGACGACGTTCATGGAAACCACCGTGGCGGAGTGGGACAACGTCTTCGCCATCAACATGCGCGGTACGTTCATCGTTTCCCAGCGGGTCCTCAAGGGCATGATCGAGCGCAGGCTCGGGCGGATCGTGAGCATCTCGTCCATTTCCGCCCAGCGCGGCGGCGGAACGTTCTCGAAGGTTGCCTACAGCGCTACCAAAGCCGGAATCCTCGGGTTTACCCGCGCCCTGGCCCGGGAAGTCGGCGAGTTCGGCATCACGGTCAACGCGATTGCCCCCGGCCCGATCGACACCGACATCATGGGTGGAACCCTCACCGATGAGCGCAAAGCGCAGCTGTCCGAGGGCATCATGATGGGCCGCGTGGGCACCCGCGAGGAAGTGGCAGCCTTGATCGCCTTCCTGTTGGGCCAGGACTCGGGCTACATCACCGCTGCCACGTACGACATCAACGGCGGCCTCCAGGTTTCCTGACCGGGAACCGGACCAGGCACGGGCACCCCCTCCGGTTTTCCGGCGTGGGTGCCCTCGTGCCGGAGCCAGTGCCAGCGCCAGTGCCGTGCCGGAGCCTGGCCGAAGTCTAGGCTGGCACTATGAATCCCTCCGGCGGCTTGGTCCCCAGCCCGCGGACCCTTGAGGTTGAGAGCCTGGACGCCTTCGACCGGCTCGTCGCAGCCGGTGCGGTAGCCATGCACGGCTGGCACGCCCAGTCCCTGGACCTGCGCGGCCGCAAGGCAGCGCTTGAGGCGCTGGAAGTGGAAGGCGCCATTTTCCTGGGGTGTACCTTCGACCAGGGCGTGGAGGATGGGCTTCGCCGCCGCGGCGCACTGATCTTCCCCAGGCTGCAGGGTGTGCCGTTCGATCCCTACCGTGCCCGGCTCTACACGCCGCAGGAACTGTATGCCGGCCTGGAAATTTCACCCTATGAGGAGCTGCCTGACGCCCTGGTGTACCAGTGGAGCATCCGCGCGGGGCAGCGCAACCGGCTGGATGCCACCCTGGCCTCGGCGCTGCATGACCACGCCATCGGCGATGCCCTGGACGAGTTCACACACTCGCACCTCCACGCCGGCCGCACCACTGTGGGCGTGATGGGCGGGCATGCCGCCCAGCGCGGCACTCCGGAGTTCGCCCAGGCAGCCGAGCTGGGCAGGCTCCTGGCGCAGACCGGGCGGATGGTGGCAACCGGCGGCGGCCCTGGCACCATGGAAGCGGCAAACCTCGGCGCGTATCTCAGCCGCGTTCCGCACCCGGAGTTCACGGCGGCCCTCGCCGGGCTTGGATCCGTCCCCGGCTTCCGACCCTCGGTGTCCGCGTGGGCGCGCGAGGCGGCCGCCGTCGTCGAACGTTATCCGGGCGGCACGCCGTCGCTGGGCATCCCCACCTGGTTTTATGGGCATGAGCCGCCGAACTACTTTGCCACCCACATCGCCAAATACTTTGCCAACGCCATCCGGGAGGCGATCCTGCTGGAACTGTGCGACGGCGGCATCATCTTCCTGCCGGGAGCGGCCGGTACCGTGCAGGAAATCTTCCAGGACGCCTGCGAGAACTACTACAGCGCGCGCGAAGCCGTGACGCCGATGGTGTTGGTGGGACGGCGCCACTGGGAGCACGAGTATCCCGCGTGGCCCGTGCTCCAGCGGCTGGCTGCCGGACGGGTCATGGAGGACCGGATCTTCCTGGTGGACAGTGTGGACGAGGCGCTCGCAGTGCTGGGCGGCTAGCACTTCCAAGCCAGAGGCCTGTCGCCCATGCTCGGCGGTTAACCCACCACGGTGCCGAAGGCCAGCCCCAGCACGTAGGTCACGGCGGCGGCGCCGAGGCCGATGCCCAGTTGGCGGAGCCCGCGCGTCAGCGGCGACGTTCCGGACAGCAGGCCCACGATTCCGCCGGTGGCCAGCAGCGCCAGCCCCACCAGCACCGCGGCCACCACCAGGGCGGCCACGCCGGTCAGGCCGAACAGGAACGGCAGGATGGGGACCACGGCGCCGGACGCGAAAAAGCAGAAGCTGGACAGCGCCGCCCCCCACGCGGTGCCCACGGCCTCGTGCTGGTCTTCAGCCTCCGGAACCTCGGGCTGGAGCGACAGGCTGGGATCGCAGTCGCAGCTCAGCAGCCCCATGCGTTCGGCCACGCGGTGTGCGGCCGCTTCGTGGGACATCCCGCGCGCCAGGTAGACGAGCA
Organism: Pseudarthrobacter humi; assembly: GCF_024294965.1. Lineage (NCBI taxonomy): Bacteria > Bacillati > Actinomycetota > Actinomycetes > Micrococcales > Micrococcaceae > Pseudarthrobacter > Pseudarthrobacter humi. Next base: position 124,573 of record NZ_JANCLV010000007.1, on the reverse strand, counting down.
TCAGTTCGTTGTGTTCGATGTCCAGTTTCGGGGCGGCCGCGAGGGTGATCTGGGTGGGACGCGTGGCGGCCAGGAGCTCGCGCTGGGACCGCACGGAGACAAACTCGCCCGCGGCCATGGACATGGCACCGGCGAGGAGCCCTGCCACACCGCTGAGCAGCACCACCCCGCTCGCCACGCCGGAAGCGGCCATGCCCACCACGAGTGAGAGGTTGCTGACCAGGCCATCGTTGGCGCCAAAAACGGCGGCACGGAATGTCCCGGCGAGCCGGTTGCGGCCACGGGTTGCCAGGCCGCGGACCACTTCCTCATGGATCTGTTCATCCGCTGCCATGGCATCCGTGGCGTTGGGATCCAAGGCGTAGGGGGAGCGGCCTTCAGCGCGCTGGGCGAGGGCCAGGACGAAAACGGAGCCGAAGTGGCGGGCCAGGAAGCCCAGGAACTGGCTGCGCAGTGACGCCGGCCGGGATTTTTGGGCGTGATCGCCGAGAAGCGTGAGCCAGTGGGCCTCGTGCCGCCCCTCGGCTTCGGCGAGGGCCAGCAGGATGGCACGCTCTTCGCCGTCGCGGTTCTGGGCGAGATCGCGGTAGACGGCGGCCTCTGCCCGTTCGTCCGCCAGGTACTGGCGCCACCGGCGGATGTCCGCCGGGGTGGGCTGCGGCGCGGATGGGGCGGAATCCGTCGGCCGGGCTTGGCTGGGATTGGGGTGCTGAGACACACAAGGCTCCTGTGCTGGATGGGCATGGTTCGGCCCCATTGCACCGCCCAGCTTACCGCGGAATTCCGCGGATTTTCGGCTGGCTGCCCTCACTGCGGAGTTTAGGTTTCCCTCAAAATTCGGCAGTCTGCCGGGTGTGACCGGACGGGTTGCGCCGGCTCTTGACCGGGCCCACCGGCGGTGCTGTGATGAAGGAGTGGCGTCCGCCCGCGCCCACGGGCGGCACCCATCAACAAAGCACGTCAGGCGAACAAACGGAGGTCGAATCATGAGCACCACCGGACAGCACCCGGACATGCCGCACCTGGAATCTGTTGAATCGGATCCCGCTTACGACTACGCCGAGGACGTCCCCGTCAGCGTGGACGACTGGGACGCCGAGGACGAATTCCTGGACGAGGAAAAGGTGGTGGTTCCCACGCCCCCGGTGGCAGTCGACGCCGAGGAGCGCGTGGTTCCACTCGATGAGGACGAATTCCGCGGAGCCGAATAGAACGAACGACGGCGGCACTCCGGTTCGCGGGGAAGCGAAGGGGAGTGCCGCCGTCGTGCTTAACTCAGTGAAGCTGCCGGGTCAGCGGCTCGCGTGGCTGGCGACCGGGTGGGCCTCCATGGGCAGCTCTTCGGTGACCGCTCCCGCGACCCGCTTCTCCCAGGCCTCGCGGACCTCGGGGTCCGTGGGAGGCGTGAGCAGCGAGATCACGATGTAGGAGACCAGCGAGGCGCCGAGGCCCCAGTAGATGGGTTCGTTGGCGTAGACGCCGTCAACGCTGGGGATGACTCCGAGGGCGTACATGATCAGCAGTGCCAGGGTCAGGACCGAGCCAACGGCCATGGACCAGGCGGCTGCGATGCCGGTGCCGCGCTTCCAGACCAGGCCGCCGAGGATGGCCACCAGCAGGCCGCCCACCAGGATGTCGTAGGCGATGGTCAGTGCCACCACGACGTCCTGTGCCGCCATGGAGATCAGCACGGCCACGATGCCCAGGCCCAGGACCCAGTAACGGTTGGCCTTGACGTCGTGCTCGGGGTTTTCGGTGTCGTCGGTGTTGATCGTCTTGCCAAACCAGCTGGCCACGAACGGCACCACGTCGGCGCGGGCCACCGTGGCGGCTGCGATGAGGGCGCCGGAGGCGGTGGACATCATGGCGGCGACCGCGGCGGCCATGACCAGGCCGCCGATGCCGATCGGCAGGATCTGGGTGGCGACTTCAGCGTAGACAACGTCCTTGCCGAGGTTGGCGACGTCGATGTCGGGCAGGGCCACGCGGGCGGCCAGGCCGATCAGGGCACCGGCCACGCCGTAGAGGATGCAGTAGACGCCGGCCGTTGCGCCGCCCCAGCGGGCCACGGTCGGGGTCTTGGCGGTGAAGACGCGCTGCCAGATGTCCTGGCCGATCAGGAGGCCCAGGGTGTAGACCACGAAGTACGTGATGATGGTCTGCATCCCGATGCCATCAAGCTGGAAGAAGCTGGCGTCAACGCGGCTGCGGATGCCATCGAGGCCGCCGGCGGCGTTGAGCGTGAACGGCAGCATCAGGGCGAAGATGCCTACGGTCTTGATGATGAACTGCACCTGGTCGGCCAGGGTGATGGACCACATGCCGCCGATGGTGGAGTACACCAGGACGATGGCGCCGCCGACGGCGATGGCGAGCCAGCGCTCCCAGTCGAACAGGACCACGAAGATGGTGGCGTAGGCGCCGGTGGAGGTGGCGCAGAGCATCAGGGTGTAGGCCAGCATGACGATGCCGGAGGTCTGGGTGGCGCGCTGGCCGTAGCGCAGGCTGAGCATCTGGGAGACCGTGTAAATCTTCAGGCGCTGGATGGTGCCGGCGAAGAGCAGGCTCAGGAGGAGCACACCGGCGCCGATGGCGACCACCAGCCACATGCCGGAGATGCCGAACTTGTAGCCGAGGCCAACGCCGCCCACGGTGGAGGCACCGCCCAGGACGACGGCGGCCATGGTGCCGGTGTAGAGCAGGGGACCGAGGCGGCGGCCGGCAACCAGGAAGTCGCTGTTGTTCTTGGTGCGGGACTTGCCCCACCAGCCGAAGGCCAGCATGGCGATGAGGTACACCACCACGATGGCGATGTTGACGAAGTTAGCGTCCATTTGGGGCTCCTTGGAGCTGATCTGCAGTGTGTCTGGAATCCCGGCGGCGCTGCTGGGGAGGCCGGTTTTCCGCTGCTCTTGTGGAATTGGGAGGAAGAGTTCCTCAAATATTGCCTCAGGGGCAACACTTGTTGCCCAAGAGCGTATGCTGTGACCGACGCAACAGTCAAGGTCGGCCGAAGTGTCTGCTGTTCGCCGCCTTCCACGCCACGCGGGCCGGCTGCCATTAGGATTGCTCCAGAGATGGGGCCGCACCGCCGGCCACGAAAGGTCCGAACATGAAGGCACTGCCAGTTGAGCCGAGCAACGTTCCCGTTGCCATCGGTTCCCGAATCCGTGCCGCACGGCAGTCGCAGCGGCTGACCATCGAACAGGTTGCCGACGCCACCGGCCTGACCAAGGGCTTCCTCAGCCGCGTGGAACGTGACCTTACGTCGCCGTCTGTCGCGTCGCTGGTGACCCTGTGCCAGGTCCTGTCCATCTCGATCGGCGAACTGTTTGTAGCCCCGGAAACCCACCTGACCAAGCGGGATGAAGGCCCACGGATCTCCCTGGGCGGCGAAGGCATCGTGGAGCGGCTGCTGACTGCGCGTTCCGAACGGCGCATCCAGATCATCCAGGCCGTCATCGAGCCGCATGGCCGCGGCGAGGCTGAGCTGTACGCCGTGGACTGCGACGTGGATGTGCTCCATGTGATCAAGGGACGCATCCGGCTGATCCTGACCAACGAGGAATACGAGCTCAGCACCGGCGACACCGTGACCTTCCCGGGCCGCGAACCGCACACGTGGGTCAATCCCACGGATGAGGCCGTCGAGGTTCTCTGGGTCCTTGTCCCTGCGGCCAGCCGGTAGGTTGCTGCTCCCCGCTCGCTAGCGTTGTGGTGTTACCGCCCTCTGCCGCGCCTTCCGTGCGTTCCGGCCCAGTTTGTGGCCCGTTTTGTTCCGGCTTCGCACCGGCAGCCCCGGGTGACGCTGGAAATCAGCAGTTCGTCTCAGGTGCTCGCCAAGGCAACTGGGCGGGAATGTCACGGCGCCGGTCTCTTCAGGGCGATGACGGCTTGGATCTCTGCCACAACGCGTTCGGGTTGATACCAAATGATCTCCGGCGGGTAGCGCAGCACAGCATAGCCATTCACTGTTGACGCGTTGTTGCGCGCCAGGTCTTGCCGCAGGGCTTTCCTGGTCGAGTGGAAGGCGAAGCCGTCTACTTCTACGATCAGAAAACCCTCGATGAGGAAATCGACGCGCCCGATTCCCGGAATTTGAACCTGTGCATCAAACGCGATGCCGTTGGCGCGGAAGAGGTATTGGGCGTCGACTTCCACGATGGATTCGGCGCGCAGGTCCAGCTCACGCAGCGCCGCCAGCACGGGACGGGATCGATCTCCTCCGAGCTGGTCCTTCAACAGCTCGAGCGGTACGCCGTGCAGTCGGACGGCCGAGGTGGCGATTGCCGTGGAGGCCGGGGCGGGCAGGCATCCGATGGCATGCAACACCACATCTTCAACTGCGGCCAGGGGCAGTGTGGGGTGCGGATTGAACCTGCTGGTCCGGTGCCGGATAAAGCCCCTGCTGTGGCCATGGTTGCAGGCCAAGTGGTGTTCGGCTGGCGGGTTCCGCAGCCACAGCCCGTAGTGTTCGGCTGCGCTGGCGCAGGTGAGCCACGCATTGTGCCTGATGGCCGCAACAAAATCGGCGTTGGCAGCTGGATGTACAAGGACGCCGCGGCGGGGCTGGGTGACGCCGCGCGCCGTCAAGTGTTCGATGTCCGTCCTGGAGTATCCGGCGCTAAGCAGCTGGGCGGTGCGGGCAACTCCGCCGGTCCGTTTGAGGAATTCGTAGATGTCCATGGGGTCATTCCAGCCGTCCCGAACTGGTTCCGGAAGGCGAGCCAATCCGCATGTGGGTAACCTGCCCAGCCTGCGCTCGACGCTCCTGCCCGGTTCCTCGGGCCGCGGGTAGGCTGCCTGCCACGGTGGGCCCCAGGATTCCGCGGCGCGGCGGGCCAGATGGCGGAGGCGCATGGACAGCCCTCGAGGCAACTGGGCGGGAGCGATAACCGAGACCTCAGCCAAGGGAGTTTTGTAAACAACTGATGCGCATAAGAAAACTTCGGGCTATGATGGCTATCACACCCGCCGATCAATCCTCGAAGGAGAGGCTCATCTTGAAAGAGCTGCGCATCGAAGCCAACGGCAACCTTGGCCCCATCGATTCATCCCGTATCCCGCGCTATGCCGGCGCTGCAACCTACGCCCGCCTGCCGCGCCTGGACCAGGTGGCCAAGGCGGACGTGACGGTGGTGGGAGTGCCCTTCGACTCGGGTGTTTCGTACCGCCCGGGTGCCCGTTTCGGCTCCAACCACATCCGCGAGGCCAGCCGCCTGCTCCGCCCTTACAACCCCGCCTGGGACGTCAGCCCGTTCGAAAACATCCAGGTGGCTGACGCCGGCGACATGGCGGTCAACCCGTTCAACATTAACGAAGCCATCGAAACCATCCAGCAGAACGCCTTGGACCTCACCTCGGCCGGCAGCAAACTGGTGACCCTCGGCGGGGACCACACCATCGCCCTGCCGTTGCTCCGCGCGGCTGCCGAGCGCGCCGGCGGACCCATTGCCATGCTGCACTTTGATGCCCATCTCGACACCTGGGACACCTACTTCGGCGCCGAATACACCCACGGCACCCCGTTCCGCCGGGCCGTTGAGGAAGGCATCCTGGACACCGAAGCCATCAGCCACATCGGCACCCGCGGCCCGCTCTACGGCAAAAAAGACCTCGACGACGACCACCGCTTCGGGTTCGGCATCGTCACCTCCGCCGACGTCTACTACCAGGGCGTCCTCGAAACCGTGGCCAAGGTCCGCGACCGGATCGGCAACCGTCCGCTCTACATCTCCGTAGACATCGATGTCCTGGACCCCGCGCACGCCCCGGGTACCGGAACCCCTGAAGCCGGCGGCATCACCAGCCGCGAACTCCTGGAGATCATCCGCGGCTTCCGCGGCATGAACCTGGTGGGTGCGGACATTGTTGAGGTGGCTCCGGCCTACGACCACGCTGAAATCACAGGCGTGGCTGCCAGCCACGTGGCCTATGAACTGGTCACCCTGATGGCGGACAATGCTGTTGAAGGTGACCGTTTCGGGACCGCCAACGGCTACGCCGCCCAGGCTCTCGGCCAAGAAGCCCGTCAACCTGCCGGTTTCGCCGCCGGAACCAAGGAGTAGCCGCCATGATTGATTTCGATCCGGGCACAGCAACTGCGCCCGCAGGGGACAGTAAGCGGACCAGCCAGCGCAACGGCGGGGACCTCGTCGTCGAAACCCTTGAAGCGCTCGGCGCCAAGACCGTCTTCGGCATCCCGGGCCAGCACGCGCTCGGCCTGTTTGACGCCATGGGCCGCGGCAACCTGCACTTTGTGTCCTCCCGCGTGGAGAACAACAGCGCCTTCGCCGCGGACGGGTACTCCCGCGCCACCGGCGAAGTCGGGGTGCTGTTCCTGTCCACCGGACCCGGCGCGCTGACCTCACTGGCCGGCCTGCAGGAGGCCTACGCCACGGGTGTGCCCATGGTGGTAGTGGCCAGCCAGATCCCGCTCGAAGGACTCGGCGCCCGCCGCAAGGGCATGCTGCACCAGCTCGATGACCAGAAGGCCTCGGCCGCGAACGTCACCAAGAGCCAGCGCCTGATCCAGCACGCGTCCGGGATCCCGTCGGCCATCCAGGATGCCTGGACTGAGGCCATTTCCTCGCCGCAGGGCCCGGTCTGGCTGGAAATCCCGCAGAACGTGCTGCTGGATCCCATCATGGTGCCCCCGGTGGAGGACGCGCTCGCCGAAGCAGCGGACAACCCGCCTCGCGTGGAACTGGTCCGGGAAGCGGTGAAATGGCTGTCGACAGCGGAACGTCCCGCCATCATCGCCGGCGGCGGTACTCGGCGGGGCAGGGCCGAAAAGTCATTGCTGTCCATTGCCGAGAAGCTGCGGGCACCGGTCATCTGCACGCCCGGCGGCAACGGCGCCTTCCCGTGGACCCATGAGCTCTCGCTGCAGTCCTGGATCGAGGACCGCCATATGACGGACCTCCTGGAAGATGCCGACGTCCTGATTGTCATCGGCTCGTCCCTCGGTGAAGTCACGTCCAACTACTTCACGTTCGCGCCACGCGGCCGCATTATCCAGATCGACGCCGAGCCGCGCGTCCTCGAATCGAACAGCCCCGGGCTGGGCATCCGCGCCGACGCCGGCCAGGCGCTCAGCGCACTCGACGACGCCCTGATTGCGCCCGTCGACGCCGCCCGCAGTTGGCACGGGAAATCCCCGGAGGACCTGGTGAAGGAATCCCTCGCCAAGGTCAAGGCGCGGCTGGAATCGCAGGACCTGGCCAAGGAACTGAAGTTCATGGCCGACATCCGCGAAGCCGTCCCCGACGACATGCAGACATTCTGGGACATGACCATCGCGGCATATTGGGGCTGGAGCTGCTGGGATGCCCGGCAGGGCCAGTTCCACTCCGCCCAGGGCGCCGGCGGCCTGGGCTACGGGTTCCCGGCAGCCATCGGCGGCGCCGTCGGGCTGGAAACAGTGGGCAAACCGGGCCGTGTGCTTGCCGTGTCCGGTGACGGTTCATCCATGTACTCCATCTCCGAACTCGCCACCGCCAAGCAGCACAACGTCCCGGTCACCTGGCTGATCGTGGACGACGGCGGCTACGGCATCCTGCGCGAATACATGGTGGGCGCATTCGGCAAGGCCACGGCCACCGAGCTCGCACGCCCCGACTTCGTCAAGCTCGCCGAAGCGTTCGGTGTGCCGGCCGCGCGAGTGGCCCCCGAGGATGTCGGGGACGCGCTCAAGGCGGGTTTCGCGGCCGACGGACCCAACGTCGTTGTCGTCGAAACGCTCCTGAAAATGTTCGGCCCCACCCACCTGGACGACTGAACAGCCGCTCCACACCAGCGCGAACTGGCAGCTAATACCCTCTCGAAGCGATTTTGAGGGCATGAACTGCCTGTTCGCGCTTGGCGTTTAAGGGCTCCTGAACCCGACCGTCCCTTCTTTAGTTTCCCAAAGCAACCATTTATGCATATAGTTGCCTAGGCAAACAAAAGAGGAGAGCTCAACTATGGCAGTAGCCCCGGACACCGCAGCGGACCTTGTCTACCGCATCTTCGATCTCCAAAGAGTGGTCCGATGTGTCGCTGCGGCGAGCTTCCGCGGACAGGACACCGGGGTTGCGTTGCAGGGCGTCCTCAGGTTTGTGGGGGAGGGGGAGTCCCGTGCCACCCAGCTTGCGGAACGGCTCGGTGTCAGTGCCCCTGTCCTCAGCCGCCACATCGCTGACCTTGAAGAGCAGGGTTACGTCATCCGGCGGCAGGATCCCGACGACGGCCGTGCCCAGTTGGTTGCCCTGTCGCCGGAGGGCGCGGACAAGCTCCGAAAGATCGAGGAGCACCGCACGGCCACGCTGCAGGACTACCTCAGCGATTGGAGCCAGGAGGATGCCGAAGACACGGCACGGATCCTGACGAAACTCTCGGAATCCCTGAAGCAATCAGCCCGGGCACATGCAGTCCCGGCACTTTCAACCGCGGCAACAGCTGCCGCAACCCAGACCCTCCAGGAGCGCTGATATGTCGAGCCAACCCGCCGCACCGCCCTTGGCGATGACGCACCGCCAGATCATGGAAGCCCTGACCGGACTCCTCGCGGCGTTCTTCACCGCCATCCTCAGCAGCACCATCGTGGCCAACGCGTTGCCCACCATCATGTCCGACCTCCACGGCACCCAGACCGACTTCGCCTGGGTCATTACGGCCGCGCTGCTGGCCAACGCCGTGACCACCCCCCTCTGGGGCAAGCTGTCCGACCTCTTCAACAAGAAGCTGCTGGTCCAGCTGAGCATTGTCATCTTCGTGGCCGGCTCCGTTATGGCCGGACTCTCCGAGACCATCCCGCTGCTGCTCACCGCCCGCGTTATCCAGGGCGTGGCCATGGGCGGGCTCACCGCGCTGGCGCAGGCCATCATCGGCACCATGATCCCGCCGCGGGACCGCGGCAAATACTCCGGCTACATGGGCGCCGTGATGGCGGTAGGCACTGCCGGCGGCCCGCTGCTCGGCGGATTCATCGTGGACAGCCCGCTGGGCTGGCGCTGGACCTTCTTCGTCTGCGTGCCGCTCGCCGTCGTCGCGCTTATCCTGCTCCAGATCACCCTGAAAATCGAGCACATCAAACGCCACGTCAAGATCGACTGGCTTGGCTCCATCCTGCTGACCTCCGGCGTCAGCCTGCTCCTGATCTGGGTTTCCTTCGCCGGCAACCCTGCCTACTACGACTGGGTTTCCTGGCAGTCGGCCGTCATGGTGGGCGGCGGTGTGGTGCTGCTAGCCCTGCTGGTGCTGGTGGAGTCCAAGGTGGAGCAGCCCATCATCCCGCTGAAGATCATCTCCGAACGCACTACCGCATTGGCCATCATCGCCTCAGTGGCCGTGGGCATCGCGATGTTCGGTTCAACCACCTTCCTGGGCCAGTACTTCCAGGTGGCCCGCGGCGCCACGCCCACCGAAGCCGGACTCCTGACGCTGCCGATGATCGCCGGCAACCTGACCGGCTCCGTTGTTGCCGGGCTGCTGATCAGCCGCACCGGGAAGTGGAAGGGGTACCTGGTCGGCGGGTCCATCCTGCTGATCGGCGGCCTCGGCCTCGCCGGCACCATGGACCACACCACCGAACTGTGGCAGGCCGGGATCTTCACGGCCATCCTCGGCGTGGGCCTCGGCATGCTGATGCAGAACCTGGTCCTCGCGGTGCAGAACACCGTCCGGGCATCCGACATCGGAACGGCCAGTTCGTCGGTGGCATTCTTCCGTTCGGTGGGCGGCGCGATCGGCGTGTCCGTGCTCGGCGCCGTCCTCAGCAGCCGGGTCAGCGAACTCGCCACGCAAGGCCTGACAGCGGCCGGCATCCCGGTCACGGGAGGGTCTGCGGGAGCCAGCATGGACCTTGTTGACATGCCGGAACAGGTCCGCGAAATTATGCGCGCCGCCTACGGCGATGCCACCGCCGAGATCTTCCTGATCTCCGCCGGCGTCGCGGTGATAGCCCTGATCTCGGTCCTGTTCATCAAGGAACGCCCGCTGCGGCGTACCGTGGACATCCAGCCGGAGGCTGCCAGCGGGGCAACCGCAGATGCCGAGGCAAACGCCAACGCTGAAAGCACGACGCCGGAGCTCGCCTCCGCGAACCGCTGACCTTCGCCAACCACTGACAGAAGCGCGAACGGACACGTGAGGCCCCGCAGATCCGGGCCTCACGTGTCCTTTCGCGTAGGCGTGTGGTGGGGAGCGTGCGGTCGGAGTACGCCGATCGGATGATCTTTGCCGCAGATGTTTCGCTCGGGCAACGGATTTCGTACAGTAGGTAGGCTGAGAAATGTCAGCCCCGCCTGTTACTACTTATCCTCATCATTTCGCGCTCTCTCCCTAAGGATTCACGGGCATGCTCCTCACCCTCATACGGCGCTACTCCAAACCGTATATGCCATACATCGTGGCCGTCGTTGCGTTCCAACTGGCGTCCACCATCGCGGCGCTCTACCTTCCCAGCCTCAATGCCCAGATCATCGATGAAGGCGTGTCCCGCGGGGATACGGACTTCATCTGGCGGACCGGATCCGTGATGCTTCTGGTGGCCATTGTCCAGGTGGGAACGGCCATCGCCGGCGTCTACTACGGCTCCAAAACGGCCATGGCCGTGGGCCGCGACCTGCGCCGAGGAGTGTTCCGCAAGGTCACCAGTTTCTCCGCCAAGGACGTGAACTCGTTCGGCGCCCCCACCCTGATCACACGCGGCACCAACGATGTCCAGCAGGTCCAGATGCTCGTGCTGATGGGCCTGAACTTCATGGTGGCTACCCCCATCATGTGCATCGGCGGCATCATCATGGCGCTGCGTGAGGACCTTAGCCTGTCCTGGCTGGTCTGGGTCTCCGTGCCCGTGCTGATCGTGGTGGTGGGCTACCTGGTGGTCCGGCTGATGCCCCTGTTCCGTTCAATGCAGAAGAAGATCGACCGCATCAACGCCGTCCTTCGCGAGCAGATCATCGGCATCCGCGTCGTCCGCGCCTTTGTCCGCGAACCCTATGAAACCGAGCGTTTCGGTGTTGCCAACAAGGACCTGACCGACGTCTCCCTGAAAATCGGGGCCCTGTTTGTCCTGATGTTCCCGGCCATCGGCATGATCCTGCACCTGTCCACGGCCGCGGTGCTGTGGTTCGGCGGCCAGCGCGTGGATTCGGGCGAAATGCAGGTGGGCGCCCTGACCGCGTTCCTGCAATACCTGCTCCAGATCCTGATCGCCGTCATGATGGGCACGTTTATGGCCATGATGATCCCGCGCGCCTCCGTCTGCGCGGACCGCATCGGTGAAGTGCTCGACGTCGAACCCTCCATCCACGATCCCGAACGTCCCGAGACTCCCGCCACGCTGGCCGGGGTAGTGGAGTACCGGAACGTCACCTTTGCCTACCCCGGTGCCGAGACGCCGGTGCTGAGCAACATCAGCTTCACCGCCAAGCCGGGTGAGACCGTTGCCATCATCGGTTCCACCGGTGCAGGCAAGACCTCGCTTCTGGCCCTGCTGCCGCGCCTGTACGACATCGCCGAGGGCGAAGTCCTCCTGGACGGCGTCTCCGTCAGCAACCTGGACCGTACCGAGATCACCAAGCGCGTGGCCCTGGTGCCGCAGCGGCCGTACCTCTTCTCGGGCACCATCGAGCACAACCTGCGCTTCGGCAAGACCGAGGCCACGGACCAGGAACTCTGGGACGCGCTGCAGATCGCCCAGGGCGAGGGCTTTGTCCGCGAGAAGAAGAACGGACTAAACGCCCGCATCGCCCAGGGCGGCACCAACGTCTCCGGCGGCCAGCGGCAGCGGCTCTGCATCGCCCGGGCGTTGATCACCAAACCCAAGGTCTACCTCTTTGACGATTCCTTCTCGGCGCTGGACGTCGCAACCGATGCCAGGCTCCGCGCCGCGCTGAAACAGTCCACCGCCGACGCCACCGTTATCATCGTGGCCCAACGGATCTCCACAATCACCGACGCAGACCAGATCCTGGTTCTGGACAATGGCCGGATCGTGGACCGCGGAACGCATGAGGAACTCCTGGAAACCTCGCCCACCTACCAGGAAATTGTTGAATCCCAGCTGAGCGTGGAGGAAATGGCATGAGCGCCGCCAAGAAGGTCTCGACAGGTTCGACCACCGAAACGACAGGCCCCACCACCGAAACGAAGCCGGATTCCGTAACCCCCGAAGACCTCCTGGAGGACGACGATTTCTTCGAGGAGGAATACAAGCCCTCCGAGGCCGACGGCGACATGTTCGGCGGCATGCCCGCCAAGAAGGCCGAGCACTTCTGGCCCTCTGCCAAAAGGTTGCTGGGGCTCCTGAAACCTGAAGCTGTGGGCATCTACGCCGTGGTGGCACTGGTGGTGGTCTCGGTGGTCCTGAACGTCATCGCCCCCAGGATCCTGGGCCAGGCCATGGACGTCATCTTCGGCGGCGTGGTTGGCAAGCAGCTGCCCGCGGGTGCCAGCAAGGACGAGTTCGTGGAAGGGCTGCGCCAGCAGGGGCAGGACAACTTCGCGGACATGGTGTCCCGGATGGAACTGGTTCCCGGCACCGGGATCAACTTCCAGAAACTCTCGGTCCTGATCGCCATCGTGCTGCTGATGTACTTTGTGGCCAACATCTTCCTCTGGCTGCAGGGCTACGTGCTGAACCGCATCGTCATGAAGGTCATCCGCCGGCTCCGGGACGACACCGAAAAGAAGCTGAACCGGCTCCCGCTGAACTACTTCGACACCCGCCAGCGCGGCGACGTCCTCTCCCGGGTGACGAACGACGTCGACAACGTCCAGCAGGCGCTGCAGCAGGCGTTCGCACAGCTGATCAGCTCGCTGCTGACAGTGATCGGCATCGTCATCATGATGTTCATCGTCTCCTGGCAGCTCGCTCTCATCGCCCTCGTTGCGCTGCCACTGTCCGGTGTGGCTGCCGGCCTGATCGGCTCGCGCAGCCAGAAGCTCTTCGCCGCCCAGTGGAAGAACACGGGCGAGCTGAACGGCCAGATCGAGGAATCCTTCTCCGGGCACGATCTTGTGCGGGTCTTCGGCCGTGACGCTGACATGCTGGAACGCTTCGAAGAGCGGAACGAGGCCCTCTATAAGGCCAGCTTCGGAGCCCAGTTCGTCTCCGGCATGATCTTCCCCGTCATGCAGTTCGTTTCCTACCTCAGCTATGTGGGCATCGCCGTCGTGGGCGGCCTCCGCGTGGCCTCCGGCTCGATGTCCCTGGGCGACGCCACAGCGTTCATCCAGTACTCGCGAGAGTTCACGCAGCCGCTGGGCCAGATGGCCGGCATGGCCAACATGCTGCAGTCCGGCGTCGCGTCCTCGGAGCGGGTCTTTGAATTCCTTGACGCCGATGAGCAGGACTCCGAGACCGCCACCGAGCACCTGCCGGCCAAGACGGACGGGCATGTGGAGTTCATGGACGTCACGTTCAGCTACACCGAGGACAAACCGCTGATTGAAGACCTGTCCTTCACGGCGGAACCGGGGCACACCGTGGCAATCGTCGGTCCCACGGGGGCCGGCAAAACCACCCTGGTGAACCTGGTGATGCGCTTCTACGAGCTCAACTCCGGGTCCATCACCCTGGACGGCGTGGATGTCACGCACCTGAGCAGGTCCGAGCTGCGGTCCAAGGTGGGCATGGTGCTCCAGGACGCCTGGCTGTTTGGCGGGTCCATTTACGACAACATCCGGTACGGCAACCTGAACGCCACCGAGGAGCAGGTCATGGCAGCCGCCAAGGCCACCTTCGTGGACCGTTTTGTGCGCGCCCTGCCGGAGGGCTACAACACCGTGATCGATGAGGAAGGCAACAACGTCAGCGCCGGTGAAAAGCAGCTGATCACCATCGCCCGCGCATTTGTGGCCAACCCGTCGCTGCTCATCCTGGACGAGGCAACCAGTTCCGTGGACACACGCACCGAGCTGCTGGTCCAAAAGGCCATGGCGGCGCTGCGCACGGACCGCACCAGCTTTGTGATCGCGCACCGGCTCTCCACCATCCGGGACGCCGACACCATCCTGGTGATGGAGAGCGGCAAGATCGTGGAGCAGGGCAACCACAAGGCGCTGCTGGCGGCTGAGGGTGCCTACTACCGGCTGTACATGTCCCAGTTCGCCGGTTCCGATGTTGAGGAAACCGTTGTGGACGATTCGACGGCGGTCCACAGCTGAGCGCGCTGGGAACCGACCACGAGTCTGAGAACACGTCCGGCCGCGGTCCAAGCACTCCGGAATCCCGGCGCATCGAGGTCCTGGTCCCGATGCGCTGGGGCGACATGGATGCCTATGGGCACATCAACAACGTCCAGATTGTCAGGATGCTCGAGGAGGCCCGTATCGCAGCGTTCGGGCCTCCCCGGGGTGCCGGCCTGCCTGGCATCGAACCGGAAGTGTCGCTCTTCAACGACGTTCCGGAGGGAACTCTGGCGCTGGTGGTGGACCACAGGATCCGCTACGTCAGGACGTTGGAATACCGCAATGTCCCGGCTGTGGTCCACGTGTGGATCGGCGCGGTGAAGGGCGCCAGTTTCGACATCCACTACGTGGTGCAGGATCCGGTCACCCGGGAGGAGTGCGTCCGGGCCAGCAGCCATCTGGCGTTTGTGGACGAAGCTTCCGGCCGCGTCCTTCGCCTGACGCCGGAGCAGAAGGAGCGGCTTGCGCCGTTCACGTTTTGAACCGTACGGCGCCGTGCCTGCACACCCGTTGCGCAGGCACGGCGCACACCGGAAACTGGAAATACCCACTAAGGAGCGTTAACCATGGCCAAGAAAAACAAAAAGACCTGGAAAGAGATGTCACCGGCGGCACGGGCGGGATTCGTGGTCATCGGGATAGGGCAGGTGGCGCTGATGCTGGCCGCCCAGCGTGACATCTCCAAGCGTCCGGCGGCGCAAATCAACGGGCCGAAGGCAGCCTGGCGGGTGGCCGCCCTGATCAATTTCATTGGGCCGATGGGCTACTTCATTCTGGGGCGCAAGCGGCCCGGAGCCGGACTCGGGGCAGTTAAGTAGCCGGCCTCGGATCTGCACACCGTCAGGGTCTTCGGAGCAGGCATCCAGTTTGAGCCTGTAAATTTGAACCCATGACCCCAAATCCTAAGACTGCCATGCACCGCGCCCTCGGTGTCTCAAAGGAGATCGAGGACGCGGCCTGGTTTGTGCTGGGACCGGGCCTGCAGGGCAAGCCGTCGGCCCTGGACGGGAAGACCCTGACCTGGACAGCGGAGGCTGCGGCGGAGCTGCTGGAGCGCCTGGACCGGGGAGCCGCGGACGCCAAGGCGCCCATGATGACCAACCTCCGGCAGAACCTCGAGGACGCATCCCGGGAGGCCAAGCAGCTGGCCGTGGAGCTGCTCTTCCTGCAGTCGCTGCCCCTGGCGCACGAGGTCAAGTCGCTGAAGGTCAAGCGCGCCCGGGTGGCGGAGGCCGCCTCCTGGCTGGAGACAGCGCTGGAGCTGCCTGAGGAACTCTACAAGGGCATGACGGACCACGGCGTGATCAGGGACCGCACCGCCGAATTCAACTGGACCATCTGGGACCACCTGAAATGGCTCTGCCGGTTTGTGCAGCATGTGGACCAGCAGGTTCCGACGGCCATCGCCAAGGCGCTGAAGGACCCGCTGAAGTTCCACGAGCTCGCCGCGGGCACCCCGGCGGACCAGCCCGCCATCCGCCGCAGCATCGAGTACCTGGCCTGGCCCAGCTACTTCGAGCCGGTAGTGGCGGACGTGGAGCGGCAGGAAATTCGCGACGCCTTCGCCTCGCTGGTGGGCGGGGCCAAGGGCGATTCCGACGAGGAAATCACCGCGGACATTAACCGCATCCGCCTGCACCTGGATGAACAGGCGGGCCAGCGCATCGACTGGTACGCCCGCCAGCTGGTCAGCCAGTGGCGCAAAGTGGGGGACCCCGGCCGACGCGCGTGGCTGCTACGTACCCACAGCGACAACGCTGACCTCCTCACAGCGTGGCAGGACGAGGAGAAGGTGACGCTCGACGTCGAACATCTCCGCCATTTGGACCCCGGCGTGACCGCGGGGCTGGTGCAGCACGCCGTGGACGAGGACTACAAGCATCTCGGCTACGTGGAGCGGGAGGACACCAAAACGGCGGTGTTTGCCTTCCTGACCGTCATGAAGCCGGGCGACCTGGTCCTTTACCAGCACGCCGGCACGGTTCGGCTGGGCGTGGTGCTGGGCGAGCCTGAGCACAACGACGACAACCGCCGGCTGCGGCGCAAGGTGCGCTGGCTGGACGACGACGGCCACGCCGCCGCGGACCTGCCCCGCCACGTCCAGCGCCAGCTGGCCACCTCGGGGATCGTTGTTGACGTGACCCGGGTGGTGCAGGCGCTGCAGGCGCTGGTGCCGGCGGAGGCGGAACCGGAGGACGACGACGCCGACGCGCCTGCCGCCGTCGTGCCCCCTGTGCAGGAGGGCTTCCGCCCGCTGAGCCGCGACTTCGCGGATTCGCTGCACATGGACCTGGAGCCGCTGCAGGAGATCGCGGAACTGCTGGAGGAGAACCGCCAGCTGGTCCTGTACGGGCCGCCCGGAACGGGCAAGACGTACCTGGCCAAGCATCTCGCGGCGGAGCTGGCCCAGGACAGCACGGACGAGCGGGTGAAGCTGGTGCAGTTCCACCCGTCGTACGCGTATGAGGACTTTTTCGAGGGCTACCGGCCGGACAAGACGGACGAGGGCCAGGTATCCTTCAAGCTCGTGGCCGGGCCGCTGCGCCGGCTGGCCGAGGAAGCGGCCAAGCCCGGGAACGAAAAGAAGCCGTATTTCCTGATCATTGACGAGATGAACCGCGCCAACCTGGCCAAGGTATTCGGCGAGCTGTACTTCCTGCTGGAGTACCGCGATGACCGGATCTACCTGCAGTACAGCCCCAACGAGCCGTTTACGCTGCCGGACAACCTGTACATCATCGGCACCATGAACACCGCGGACCGGTCCATCGCCATGATGGACGCAGCCATCCGGCGCCGGTTCGCGTTCATCGAGCTGCACCCGCAGACGGAGCCCGTGAAGGGGTCGCTGCTGCGGTTCCTGCAGGTGCGGGACCTGGACACCACACCGGCGCTGCTGCTCGATGCGCTGAACGCCGCCATCGACGAGTGGGACAGGGACCTGATGATCGGCCCGTCGTACTTCATGAAGACGGCCGCCCAGACGCCGGGCGGGCTGCGCCGGATCTGGAAGTACGAGCTGATGCCGCTGCTGGAGGAGCACTACCACGGCCAGCTGACCCGGGCGCAGCTGGAGGAGCGGTTCGGGCTGGAGCAGCTGCTGGGACGCCTTGTTACCAGCTAAGCCAACCCACACTCCCGCGCACAGCGGCCCGGTGCACGGTGGCGGCGCGTTGGGTGGCGCCGTGCACAGCGGTGCAGCCCAGCGCGGCCGTGCACCGGCAGCGCGCCATCTGGTCCTCGACGAGCTGTCCAAAGGCACCGTGGAACGCCTGGATGCCGCCAGCGCGGCCTTCGTGAACGCCAGCGGGCTGGCCAAGGCGTCCCCGATGGGCATGGGCTTGTACCGGATCGAGCCCGCGGGCAAGGTGGGGTCGGTCCGCACGGCCACGCTCCAGCTGGATGTTCGCCCCAAGGACAGGCTGGGGCTGAGCAGGCTGCTGTTCCTCCTCAGCTATGCCGGTAATCAGGGCTTCCGGGCCGATTCCGTGGCGGCTGCCGAGGACCGCGAACTCTGGAGCGCGCTGGCCGAATCCCTCGCCCAAATGGCTGAGCGTGCGCTTGGACGAGGAGTCCTGCAGGGCTACCTCACCGTTGACGAGTCCCTCCGCACGGTCAAGGGTCGCATCCGGATTTCCGACCAGATCTCGCGCCGCCCCGGCATGCTGGTGCCGCTGGAAGTGTCCTATGACGAATTCACTGAGGACATCGCCGAAAACCGGATCCTGCGGGCCGCGCTGGAGCGGATGGGACAGGTTCCACGCGTCCGGCCTGAGGTGCTGAGCCGCCTGCGGCAGCTGAAGGGAAAGCTCGACGCCGTCACCCGCCTTCCATCGGGCGCGCCCCTGCCGCCGTGGACCCCGAGCAGGATGAACGTCCGCTACCAGTCAGTGCTGCGCCTCGCTGAGCTGATCCTGCGGAATGCCTCCGCCGAGGCGGGGGAGGGGAAGCAGCAGACGGCGTCTTTTGTGGTGGACATGGCCCAGGTGTTCGAGGATTTTGTGGGCACAGCGCTCCGCGAAGCGATGGCTGCGTATCCGGGGGAAATGCGGCTGCAGTACAACGCTCTTCTCAGCGAGGCTGTCCATGATTCCGACAGGCTTTCCGTGCGCCCGGACGCGGTGCACCTTTTGGGTGGCCGGCCGGTAGTGGCCTACAACGCGAAGTACAAGGCCGCCGCTGACTTTGGCGCGTCCTTGACCGCCGACCACTACCAGATGCTCGCCCACTGCACCGCCCTGGGTGTGCCCACCGCCTGGCTGGTCTATGCGGGGGCGGGCGAGATGAAGCTGCGGCGGATCCTTAACACTGACATCGACATTGTTGAGTTTCCGCTGGATCTGTCCCTGCCGCCGTCGGACATCCTGGCAGCTGTGGCGGACCTGGCACGGCAGTCCTGGGGTGAAGTGGTCCCCACCCGCCCCCTGACCTCGCAAGCTCGGCAAGGGAACCCGGCGGGCGTGGGCCCAGCCTAGGCCGGGAGGCTAAACCGGCATCCGGAACGTGAACGTGGTGCCCTGGCCCAGTCTGCTTTCCACCTGGATGGTTCCGCCGTGAGCCTCCACGATGGCCTTGCTGATGGGCAGGCCCAGGCCAACGCCGGGAATGGCAGTGCGGCGGACGTTGCTGGTCCGGAAAAACTTGGCGAACACCTGGGCCTGGTCGTTGGGGCTCATGCCCATGCCGGTATCGCTGACGCGGCAGGCGAGGTCGCCGCCGTCGTGCTCCAACGACACCAGGACATTGCCGCCGTCGGGCGAGTATTTGATCGCGTTGGAAACCAGATTGTCCAGCACTTGGGAGATGCGGGGGCCGTCCACATGGGCCTCCAGCTTGGCTGGTGTTTCGGCTTTCAAGGCCACACGGGAGGCGTCAGCGCGGGGCATCGCGGCGGACACGCTGGCACGCACGAGTTCCGCGACGTCGACGGCGTGCGGGGTCACGATAAGTTGCCCGTTCCGGGTGGCGAGAAGATCGGATACCAGAGTCAGGAGCCGTTCTGAATTGCGGTTGATGATGTTCAGTGGCTCGAGTTGGTCGTTGGCGGGATCGTCCTCCAGGAGGAGTTCCACGTACCCCAAGATGGAGGTCAGGGGAGTCCTGAACTCGTGGGAGACGCTGGCGACGAAATCATCCTTGGCGGCCAGGGCGTCCACCAGGTCGGTCACGTCGCTGAACACGATCACCGAGCCGGCGAACGTCCCGTCGGGGTCCGTCATGGCCCGGGCACTGGTGGTGATGGCCCGCTGTTCCTTGCCTGCGCCCAGCCAGACCAGGTAGTCCGTGAACGTTTCGCCCAGGACGGCCCTGCGCACGGGTCGGTCCGCCACGGGGACGGGGGTGGTACGGTCTGCGGCGAAGACCAGCAGCTGGGACTCGTTCGGATCGTCGATGTCTTTTGGGCGGGCCAGTTGGTGGTTGGCGCGCTGTTTCCGGTTCATCAGGATGTCGTGACCGTCTGCGTCGACGGCGAGGACGCCCAGGTGCACGGTGTCAAGAACGGAGTTGAGTAAGGCCTCGTGCCGCCTTGTGCTGAGCAGGCTGGCTTGGAGCTGCTCGTCCTTCTGCTCCAGGCTCCGCTTCTGCCGGGTCGTGCTCAGGGTCAGCATGCTGACTGAGACACCGATTCCGAGCATCATGACGGGGAGGAGGAGGGACTTGGCCAAGCTGGGACCGGACACGTCGCCGTGGATTAGCAGCGGAACCCAGATGATGGCCAGGGGGCCGAAGAACGACAGCCACAGCGAGGCGCGCGGGTAGTAACCTGAGGCGCACAGCCAGATGACGGGGAAAACTGCCAAGAGGCTGATTCCGGTCAGGCTGTCCTGTCCGCCTTCCCTGCCAATGGCGATGGAGACGAAGTCCAGCAGCGGAATGAACAGAAAACTGGTGTAGGGCAGACGGTCCCACGGCACCAGGTAGCACAGGACCATGAGCGCCAGTTGGGAGGCGAGGAAGGCCTGGAAAAGGGGGTTGTTCATCGTCCCCGGAAAGAACGCGCCCGTGAGGAATGCCGCAAGGAGGGTGGTGACGAAGAGCGGCGTCTGGCTGAGGGCAACCCTCTCCGTCAGCCGGTACTCATGGAAGGGCAGCCGAAAAAACCTGAGGCGACCCGTGGCCCACGTTACGGGTTCACTCATGAAAGGCGGCCTGAAGTGGGAGTATAGGGGGATGCATACCAGCAGGATATCGGCAGCGGGCTATACTTCTCACGTTGTCAAGCTGGCGGAGGGGGCTGGTATGAGTGAAGCGCGAGTGGGTCTGGTCATCGAGGATGATCAGGATATCCGCGAGTTGGTACGAACGGTTCTGACTCAGGCAGGGTTTGATGTCACTGTCGCGGGCAGCGGATCCGAAGGGGTTAAGGCTGCGAGAATCTTGAATCCTGACGTCATAACGCTTGATCTGGGGCTGCCGGATATCGACGGGTTCGAGGTCTCCCGCCAGATCCGCGAGTTTTCAGATGCTTACATCGTGATGCTCACGGCACGGGCTGAAGAACTGGATACTTTGATTGGTCTCGAGTCCGGTGCAGACGACTACCTCACCAAGCCCTTCCGCCCCCGCGAACTCCGCGCGCGGATCGCGGCGATGATGCGCCGTCCCCGATCGGTTCCGGACGCGGGGGAGAGCGCTCCCGTTTCTGATCGCCCGGCGGACGCCGTTAGTGACAGCGGAAACGGTCATTACAGCCACAACGGACTGGAGCTGAGTTACGCCTCACGGTCGGTCAGCGTGGACGGCCAGGAGCTCAACCTGACCCGGACCGAGTTCGAACTCCTGTATGCCCTGCTCGAGGCGGGAAGGACTGTCCGGACCAAATCGGATTTGGTGCGTCGGCTCCGGGACGAGGATTACGACGTCGGAAGTTACATCAGCGAGGCGGACGAACGCTCCGTGGAGGTGCACATGGGCAACCTCCGGAAGAAACTCGGTGATTCACCGCAGCAGCCGCGCTGGCTGCAGACGGTCCGCGGCGTGGGCTACCGTTTGGCGCCTGGCGGGCGCTGAGCCTGGAGCCTGTGCAGGGTCTGGCGGCTGCACAGGTTGATCGGCCGTAGGTAGTTGACGGCAAGCTGCGGCAGTGCAACCGAAAGTTCCGCAGTCGGTGACTCGTCCCGGATTGAACGTTCAAGGTCCATGGCCAGGCCCGCCAGCCGGTCCGCGCCCACCATCTGGCTCGATGTCTTGAGGCTAAGGATCGCGTCCACGGCCCCGTCCAGGTCTCCGGTGGTCAAGGCCAGCCGCAGCTTGCCGATCCTGAGCGGCAAGCAGTCGATGAAGTTCCCTACGAACACGCTGCAGTAGCCCTCGTCCTCGTCGAGTTCGACCCTCAGCCGGTCCAGTACGGAGGGATCTACCAGGGGACGCCCTGCGTCATCGGATGGTGCCATTTCCGTCCCTTCCGCTCGTGCCTGCCGCCCCCATAGCGGGATATGCCTTGGTTTTGTGTCCACTTTCAGAGTAAATCTGTTACTTGGGGATGCAGCCGTTCAGGAAAAGGACTGCGGGATTCCTGAGGAGACTGCGGGTTTTTCATAGGACTTCATCTTTGCGGGCGCCGATCAATTCGGGAGGCGGCAAAGGATCAAGTTTGACTCAAGTTCCGGCTGGCCATTCGTGCCAACCGCCGGCTTGCCGGGCTATTTGCTGGCGCCGAGGAACTCCACCAGGTGGGCTTCGAGGGCGGAGCTGTCTCTTAACTCGCACTCCCATACGGTGAGCACTTCCCAGCCGGCGGCCGTTAACTGTTGGCGCTGGTCGGCGTCGCGGTTTTTGGTGCGCGTGCGCTTGGCCTCCCAAAAGGCGGCATTCGCCTTGGGCGCGTTCTGGCCTACGCGGCAGTCGTGGAAGTGCCAGAAGCAGCCGTTGATGAAGATGACCTTTCGCCTGCCGGCGAACACCAGGTCCGGGCGGCCGGGCAGGCGGCTTTTGCCGGCGGTGCCGTGCAAGCGGTAGCGGTAGCCTTTGGCATGGAGGAGGCGGCGCACCAGCAGTTCCGGCTTGGTGTTCTTGCCCCTGATGCGGGACATGTTCCAGCTGCGCTGCTCGGGGGTGAGCCTGTCCGCCATGGTTCCAGCCTACGGGCTCCTAGATTTCGTGCTCCGGCTGGTCGCCCAGCTCGAAATGGCGGCCGCTGACGGACGTGGGCACGATCTCCACATAGAAATCCTTCAGCGTCGGCACCCAAGTTTTCAGGCCGAGCTCTTCGACGACGGCGAGCTCGGCTGAGTTGGTCAGGACGCGCGCCGTTCCCCGCAGCACCACGGACCAGGCTTCGTCCGAGAGGATGCCGTCCGTTTCAAGCAGCACCCTGGAGTTGATGGTGAGCTGCGCCAGCTTGTTGCCCGGCGCGGTGCGGAGGTAGATTTTCCGGTCCGAGGTCAGGTAGTTGACGGGGAATATGTCCGGTTCGCCGGCAACGGACACCACCAGCCGGCCGTGGCGGGTAGCTTCCAGGAGTTTCCAGGACTGCTCGTCGTCGAGCTCCAGAACGGGTTTGCCATCTGCGTGCGTAAACATCATGCAGCCTATTCTTCTACGTTCGGTAGAAGAATTCTAGGGGTTGCGCGTGGGAATCCGTTTTGCAGGGGATTGGGAGGGCGATTGTCCGTGTGACTTTTTATTGGTCCTTCGCGGTGGTAGAACCGAGGGCGGGTGGCTGTGGATAACTTTCATCGCTCAAATGTGTCCTGGGCTACCCTTAAGGTCATTGTTCGGAGCGAAGCGTCTTGAAACTATCGGGGGATTAGCTGCCCATGACATCGCACATCACTTCCACTACTTCGCGGCGCTTGCGCTTGCGCTTGCACCTTGTTGCGTCTGCCGCTTCTGTTTTGCTGTTGACCGGTTGCAACGCGGGTGGTGTCCCCAACAGCGGCGGGACAACTTCCGCGTCTCCGACTCAGACTGTTAGTCCAAGCGCATCGCCGACTCCGACGGCCGCCTACGTGCCCGCCTCGGCTAGCGGCCGTGCTCAGAACGTGCCGGTGCCTGTGTTGCCGGAGGTTGCGAAGACGGAGACGAAGGAGGGGCTCGAGGCGTTCGCGGCGTACTGGTTTGAGCAGCTCAATTATGCCTATCAGACGGGCGATATCACAGGAACCCAAGCGGTAACATCACCAGCTTGTCAATTCTGTTCGAACATAACGGGCACGCTGACCACCAATTATCAAGGCGGGCGATGGCTCGCAGGTGGCAAGATCGTCATACCGTCGTCAGCGACTACATTTGAGCGCGGGTCTGATGGGATCTACCAGGTCATCGTCCAGGTCCAGCAGTCGACCATTAACTATTACGATCCCAGCGGGTCGGAATTTAGAGCCCCCACTGAGGCGTCTGATGGTGGAAACGTCATGCTGGTTGATTTCCAGGACGCCGCGTGGCGCGTTACCGGTCTTCATCCCCTCCGCTAATGAATATGGGCTGGGTCGTTCACCGACTGTCGACAGTATTCCTCGTTGTCGGTCTAGGTATCGCCATTCCGTCCCCCAATATGCCGCCAACGGGGACTGGCGCAGACTCTGGTTTTCACAATTCTGGTATCGGCGTGATTGTTTTTGTCGTCGATCCTTTGACCGGGAATATGAGGCCGGAAGCACCTGGGGACACCAAGAAGGATCCAAACGTCTACAAGTATGAGCTTCAGTGCCACCTCGGCGGAGGCGATTTTGACACGGTTTGCCTTGGATATCAGCTTGAGTGTGTCAACGGGCCCGAGGGAGTAGACGGAATTCCCGTAACTTGGCTCAAGGCGCCTGTCGGCGTTCCTAACCCGGCCTGGACTTACCATTCCGGACCCACCTGTCTCTACGATGCTCGGCCCGAGGACCTCCTGCCGCGCATAGCCGCCCAGATCCAGCGGCAGTTCGAGAGCCTGCCCATCAGCGCCGGAACGGTGGTCGCCCAGCCCAGCCCCAACACGCTCCGCGGGGCCGAAACCAATTTCTACGCGGACGCGTCCGAGCAACAGTTCGACGTAACGATGCTCGGGCAAAAAGTGCACGTGGTGGCCACGCCGGTTCAGTACACCTGGAATTACGGCGACGGAACCGTCTTCGGGCCGCAGCCTTCCATGGGTGGGCCGCTGCCACAGGACCGCTGGGGTGAAAAGACCCGAACAAGCCACGTCTACGCGGACACCGGCGACTTCCAGGTTGTCCTCACTACGTCCTTCCAAGGCACGTATTCCGTGAACAACGGACCGCCGCTCCCCATACCGGGCCAAGGACAGTTCAGCGCACCGCCGCAGACCATCAGCGTCTGGCGGTCCATCACACGGAACTACGCGGACGACTGCAACCAGAATCCGCAGGGGCAAGGTTGCCCCGGCATGGCATCGTCCCGGTAGGAAGCAATCCAGACAAGCTACGCGAGCAGAGAGTGATCCGCGCCTCCATCGGAATACTTGCACGCGCCGGGCAGTTGGGCACAGCAGTACCAATTCACCTCGAAAGGAACTGCGCATGCTGTTTTCCCCCTTGACTCTTGGCGAGCTTGAACTGCCCAACCGCCTGGTCATGGCACCCCTGACCCGTCTCCGCTCAGGCGAGGACGGTGTTCCGGGTCCCCTGGTTGTGGAGCACTACCGGCAGCGGGCATCCCTGGGACTCATCGTCAGCGAAGGCATCTACCCGAGCCCCGCCGGACGCTCCTACCCGGGACAGCCTGGTCTCTTCACCGCGGAGCAGATTGCCGCCTGGAAGAAGGTCACCGACGCGGTGCACGCTGAAGGCGGCCGGATCTTCGCCCAGATCATGCACGGCGGACGGGTCTCCCACGCGGACATCACCGGCGGCCATACCATCGTGGGTCCGAGCGCCGTTGCCATCGAGGGCGAGGTCCGCACCCCGTCCGGCAAGCAGCCGTATCCCGTCCCGCACGCGCTGACCATCGGCGAACTGCCCGTCGTGATGCAGGAAATCGTCACCGGCTCGATCAACGCCATTGAAGCGGGATTCGACGGCGTGGAGCTGCACTCGGCCAACGGCTACCTTCTCCACGAATTCCTGGCCCCGAACTCCAACGTCCGAGACGACAGCTACGGCGGCTCGCCGGAGAACCGGGCCCGCTTTGTGATCGAAACGGTCAACGCCGCGGTGGCCGCGGTGGGTTCGAGCCGAGTGGGCATCCGCATCTCGCCGGAGCACAGCGTCCAGGGCATCGCCGAAACGGATGCGGCCGATGTCCGCGCCACCTACGAGGTGCTGGTGGACAGCATTGCCCCGCTCAACCTCGCCTACGTCAGCATCCTGCACCACGAGCCCACGAGTGAGCTGGTCCAGGATCTCCGGGCACGCTTCAACGGCACGTTCCTGGTGAACTCCGGCTTCGGCACCATGACCACTCGGGAGGAAGCAACCGCCTTGGTGGCCGACGGCCATGCAGATGCTGTGGTGGTGGGGCGCCCCGCAATTGCCAACCCTGACCTTGCACGCCGCTGGAAGGAAAGCCTTCCGCTGAACGAACCGGACCCCTCCACGTTTTATGCAGACGGCTCCGTAGGCTACACGGACTACCCCGCGTATTCGGCTTAGCGGTCACTGCTGGCCTCGGCCAGAGATTAAACGACGACGGCGGCACCCGGCTTGGGTGCCGCCGTCGTTGGCTGCTCGGGGTGCTGTCCCGGCAGCGCGCGCCAAATAGCCATCCGACGGCTGTTTTGGCTCATCTTTCAACGTTGGCCCGCCCAGGTTCACAAGCGCTGAGCGGTAAACACCAGAATACTCCAGTGAATGGATTATCGCTAGGGAAATAGCTAAAGGTATGCTTCCCGGCCCGTTCCTTCGCGCATCACCAGCTTGTCGTCCTCAATGGAGACGAGCAGGCTTTTGGGCTTTCCGCTGACTTTGGTAATGGCTTTCAGGCCGCGGTTGGTGACTTCCACTCCCACCTGCGCCCCTTTCGCGGGCAGCTCCACGGACGTTTCGTAGGCTTCTCCCAGCAGTGGGTTGGTAGACACGCCCATGTCACGGCGGACCTCCTTGCCGTTGACCATGACGGTGATGTTGGCCTCGTTGAATCCTTCCTGAAAGACGATGAGCAGTTCACGCATGGTGGCCCTCTTCCTCGAAGTGATTGCCTGTGACGGCATATCAACTACAGCACTTCACGGGCCGGAGCGGAATACCCCGGCCGACTGCCCGGCCGGGCGCCGCTGGAGACCACCAGACACGTAGGGCAAAATGTTCAGGTGACCCAACTCCCGCACGTCCCGTCCGCCCCCACGTCTGCCCCAACTCCGGACAGCGCCATCCACGCCCAGATCGCCGCCGAGCTTGGCGTGAAGACCTGGCAGGTCAAGGCTGCAGTGGACCTCCTCGACGGCGGGTCCACCGTTCCGTTCATCGCCCGGTACCGCAAGGAAGCCACCGGGACGCTGGATGACACGCAGCTGCGCGAGCTCGACGAGCGCCTGCGCTACCTCCGCGAACTTGAGGACCGCCGTCGTACTATCCTCGAAGCGATTGCCGCGCAGGGGCAGCTGACCCCCGAGCTGCAGGCAGCGATCCTCGCCGCGGACACCAAATCCCGGCTGGAGGACATCTACCTTCCGTTCAAGTCCAAGCGCCGCACCAAGGCCCAGATCGCTCGTGAAGCCGGGTTGGAGCCGCTCGCCGATGCGCTGCTGAAGCGGCCCGACCTGGACCCGGAACGTGAGGCTGCCAGGTACCTGAACGCCGAACACTCCATTGATGACGCGGCTGCCGCGCTCGCCGGCGCCCGTTCCATCCTCGTCGAGAGGGTTGCGCAGGATCCGGACCTCGCCGCAACCCTGCGCGAGCGGCTGTGGACGCAGGGGCGGATGGTGTCGCGTGTGAAGAAGGGCAAGGAGTCCGACGGGCAGAAGTTCGCCGATTACTTTGAGTTCGCCCAGGTGCCCACCGGGATGCCCTCACACCGTGTGCTTGCGCTGCTGCGCGGAGAGAAGGACGGCGTCCTGGAGCTGGATCTCGCCGAGGGGGATCCGAACGACGACGACGCCCTGGCCGCCGCGCGTTCCCGTTACGAATCCGCTGTGGCCAGGTGCCTCGGGGTTGCCGACCGCGGCCGTCCCGCCGATTCGTGGCTGATCCAGACCGCGCAGATTGCCTGGCGCTCGCGCGTGCTGGCCCGGCTGACCGCCGACCTCCGCGGACGGCTGTTCACAGACGCAGAGGACGAGGCTGTCCGGGTGTTTGCCGCCAACCTTCGCGACGTCCTCCTGGCCGCACCCGCCGGAAACCGCGCCACTCTTGGGCTGGACCCGGGACTGCGGACGGGTGTGAAAGTGGCCGTTGTGGACGGGACGGGCAAGGTGGTTGCCACTGACACCGTGTACCCGCACGCGCCTGCCCGGAAGTGGGACGAGGCCCTCGCCACCTTGGTGCGGCTGGCCCGGAAGCACAATGTGGAGCTGGTGGCCATCGGCAACGGAACCGCGTCTCGTGAGACGGACAGGCTTGCCGCGGAACTGATCAAGCTGCTGCCGGCCGCGGAGACGAAACCGCAGAAACTGGTGGTTTCGGAGGCCGGGGCGTCGGTGTATTCCGCGTCGGCGCTGGCCTCGGCGGAGCTGCCGGGCATGGATGTGTCCCTGCGCGGAGCCGTTTCCATTGCGCGGCGGCTTCAGGATCCGCTGGCGGAACTCGTGAAGATCGATCCCAAGTCCATCGGCGTGGGTCAGTATCAGCATGACGTCACGGCGTCGAAGCTGGACCGCAGCCTGGATGCCGTGGTTGAGGACTGCGTGAACGCGGTTGGCGTTGACGTGAACACAGCGTCGCCCGCGCTGCTGAGCCGCGTGGCCGGCGTCGGACCTTTGCTGAGCGAAAACATTGTGGCCTACCGAAACGAACACGGGCCGTTTGCCAAGCGCAGCGAGCTCAAGAAGGTGCCCCGCCTGGGTGCGAAGGCGTTTGAGCAGTGCGCCGGCTTCCTGCGGATCACCGGCGGAGCAGAGCCGCTGGACGCGTCGAGCGTGCACCCCGAGGCGTATCCGATTGCCCGGAAAATCCTGGTGGCCGCGGGCTCGGCGCCGGCGTCCTCACTTGATCCGCGCGCTTTTGTTGACGGCACCTTTGGTTTGCCCACGGTCCAGGACATCCTGGCCGAGTTGGACAAACCAGGCCGCGATCCCCGACCCGCTTTTGCCGCGGCGACCTTCTCCGAAGGCATCGAGAAGATCTCCGACCTCAAGCCCGGCATGGTGCTTGAGGGGACCGTCACCAATGTGGCTGCGTTCGGCGCCTTTGTGGACGTTGGAGTGCACCAGGACGGCCTGGTTCACGTGTCGGCGCTGGCCAACCGCTTTGTCTCCGATCCCCGCGAGGTGGTGAAGTCGGGGCAGGTTGTCCGTGTGAAGGTTCTGGAAGCCGATCCGGAGCGTAAGCGGATCTCGCTCACGCTAAGGCTCGACGACGAACCGTCGCCTTCGGGTGGGCGGGCGCAGGGCGGGCGTTCGGAAGGGGGCCGGCCTGAAAGCGGTCGGCCAGCTGGGGGACGTCCTGCCGGGGGCCGTCCGGGAGATGCGCGCCGAGACTCCGGTGGGCGCGGCTCGGGTCGGCAGCCCGGACGCGGGGCCTCGAGCCCGGGCGACAACGCATCGACTTCGAAGCCCGATCCGAAGTCGTCCGGCGGCCGGCCGCAGGCACTGAATCCGGTGCCTGTAAACACCGCCATGGCAGAGGCCCTCCGCAAGGCTGGCCTCGGCAAATAGACAGGTGCTGATTGGCGCACCCTCGGAGTAACTGGCTCAGTCAGCGGCCATGGTGGCCTGTGGGAGGTCGTCGTCGGGCAACGGCTCGCGCAAGGCGAGGTCACCGGTCCAGCTCACAGCGTTCGGACAGGACTCGGTCCGGGGATCGCTGGCTCCGGATGTTCGGCCATATTGTTGGCCAAATGTTCGGCCATTGCCTGGAGGTGGTCTGGCCAGTGGGGTGGTTCCCAGTCGGGGTGTTCGCTTTGATAGTGGCGTCCGGTCGGTGAGGTCCAGCCGGGTGGTTCGTTCTTGGTGGCCGTGGTGGGTGTCCAGGCCGTGGTGTGGCGGAGTCTGTGGTGTTTGTGGCAGGGCTGGCCGAGATTGCTGATTCCGGTGGTGCCGCCGTGGGCCCAGGCGAGGATATGGTCTGCTTCGTTGTCGAGAGAGTGGTTGCTGCAGCCGGGGAAGGGGCATTTTCCGTCGCGTAGGCGGAGCCATTGGCGCTGGGCTTTGGTGAGCCGGTAGCTGGTCCGCCCGATCTCCAGCGGTGCGCCGTCGCGGGGGTCGATCAGGACGCGGTGGAAGGATTCGGCGCCGTCGGCGACGAGCCGGCGGGCCATGGACGGCGGGATCGGCCCGTACCCGTCGAGCATGGCCGGTTCCTCGGTGCGGCCCAGCAGCGAGAGGACCGGGACCGTGACAAGAACCTGCGCCCTCGGCGACGGAACAACAGCATCCACTCTGCCGCCGTCGATATCTGCCCCGTCACCGGTGCCGCCGAGGAGCCAGGTAGCGACGGTGTCGGCCCGGAGCTGGCTGAGATTCCGGTCCTCGGCCGGGCCTTGCAGCGCCCGGGCGGCGGTGGTGGTGCGGTTCCAGATCCCGGCCGCGGTATCGGCGGGAAGGTACGCGCTGAGCCAGGCCATGCCGTCGCGGTCCGGGGCGTACTCCACCCGCCGGTCGGCTGCGCTCCTGGCGTGGCGTTTTTCGATGCTGACCGGGTGATGGCGTTCCCGCCAGGTCCGGGCCTTGTGCCGGAACCTGCCGGGGATGAGCTCACCGGCGAAGCCACGTGCCGGATTCACTGCGTGGGGGTCCAGGAAATGTGCCTCCAACGCCGCCGCGGCCGGCCTGTCGAGGTTCAGGGTTTCGTCGACCATGATCCGGGTGTGCTGCCACGAGATCGTCCCGGCCTGCAGCGCGGAGAGGGTCAAGGGCAGGGCAGTGGTCAGGGCGTGCGCCTCGGCGAGGAGGGCACCGGCAGCCCGTTCGCTGACCGTCAGGGCACAGGCGACCTCGGCGATCAGGGCCATTTCCTGCCCGGTGTTGTCCTCGGGCGACGTTGCAGGGCCGGCCAGAGCCTCGGCAGCGGCGGAGTAACCGGCAGCCAGCCAGGCCTTCAGGGCGGCACTTTTAGCGTCCAGCCGTGAGATCTCGGCCAGCCCGTCCAGGAAACCATCCGCCACCCGACGCATCGGATCAGCCTCCCCGGGACAGCCGGAATCGGTCCCGTCCCGGAGCGCAGAAGCAAGCTCAGCGAAGGACACCGAAAGGGCCTCCGCCGTCGCCACCGCTGCTCTGCTATCCATACCCACATCATCCCCGGAGGGTCTGACAATGACCGCGAGGAAGAATGCCTATGTGCATAATTCCCCGAAGCAACTGTAAGTGCCTGCATCCGTGGGCGGTTTCGACTTGACGTCGTGTGGGCCCCAAGTGTCCGTTAGCGCCCGGAGGCTACGGGTGGCGGACTCCGGTGCGCGCCAGAACTGCCCGGTACCCTTCCCGGAACGTCGGGTAAGTGAACTCAAGCCCGGTCCCGCGGAGAAAAGCGTTGCTGCAGCGTTTATTGCCGCCGCGGGCCTCGCCTGCTGGTCCGATGGGCGGTTCCGGATAGCCCATTTCCAAGGCCAGGAAGCGCAGCACCTCCCCAAGTTCAGCGGGAGAGTTGTCCACACCGACATATACCGGCGCAGGCATAGCTTCCATGGTGGCCAACTGGACGATCGCCGCAGCGGCGTCGTCCCGGTGGATCCGATTGGTAAAGCGCGGCTCGTCGGGAACCACGGCTGTCCCGCTGCGGACCTGGTCAATCAAACGCGTCCGGCCCGGACCGTAGATCCCGCCCAGCCGCAGCACAACAGGCGAGGTACCTGTGCCGCGCAGCCGCGAAACCAGGAGTTCCTCCGCCTCGAGGAGGATTCGCCCCGAGAAACCGCCAGGAACCGCCGTCGTACTCTCATCAACCCAGCCACCGCCGGCGTCCCCATAGACAGCGGTGGAGGACACAAAAAGCACCCGCCGCGCCGTCACGCCGTCGCGCTCCAGGGCGTCCAGGACATGCGCCAGACCGTCCACGTACGCGGCACGGTAGGCCGCTTCCGTGGGTGAGTCGGCCGCAACGGCCACGACGACGGCGGTGGTGTCCGCCGGGACAGGCGGCAGATCCGGAGAGCCCAGGTCCGCCGCCACACCTTCGATCACAGAGGGCAGTTTTTCGGGCGAACGCCGCCAGCCCACCACCCGGTGTCCGGCCGCGGCGAAGCGCAGGCCTGCTTCAGTGCCCAGATCGCCGCAGCCGGCCAAGAGAATCGTCATGGTGAAAGTCTGCCACTCCCGCCGCCGTGACTCGCATTGCGGTCTGATCAGGGCGCTGGAAGGGTGGAAACTACCGCTGGCGTGGGAACCGGGACTCTTTGCGGGCCATCCAGCCCTGGGCCTCAAGCGTGTCCAATATTGAGGCAACCCGGGCTTCACCAGCGGCACCCGCGGCCCACGCCCGTTCAGCCCGTTCTGCGTAGTCGAGCTGGCGCCTTAGTTTGGCCGCTCGTTCCGCCGCAATCCGCGCCTGCTCAGCAGCGCCGTCGCCTGCCCCCATTTTCGCCCCCAAGCTGTTGGTGCTGGCTGCCAGCACTCAGGGATCACTGTAAGGGAAAAGTTGCGCGGGCGCGCAGGAGCTTAGGCGTCTTCAGTTACGCGAGACCCGGGCGTGGCCACTCAGGGAGCGGGAACCGGGAAGAACACCCGCGGGTCCTGCAGGAGCGCGGGGTAATCGAACGCGGACCGGTCGATCACCTCGGTGACGGTGAACGTGCGGCCGAACCGGCCGTCGGCGAGCGTGATGGGACGGCCCAGCACCTGTCCAACGGCGAACTTTTTGCCGTCCTCAAACGAAACCGCGACGGCGGTCTTGCCGGGCAGGGTGGCGAATGCTTCCTCCTGCGCCAGGCGCTTCCGGGTGGGCTTCTTCACGAGCTGCTTGGGCGGCAGCTTGCGCGGCTGCTTTGACGGGCGGCGGGAGCCGTCGTCGACGTACACGGGGGAGTAGCCATCCTCAGGTGCGGCGGGTGCAACAGCGCCGGCGCGGCGGATCGGAGGCAGTGCCACGGTATCCAGCGTCTGCGGATCGATTTCGGCGTGCGGGTCGCGGAGGATCCAGAGGACATCGCCCTCGGGTTCTGCCGGATAGAACTCGTGCTTGGGCTCAGGCCAAAGGAAGTCCAGGTCCAGGTCGGCGTCCGGGAACACCGTCTTGTAGAACTTCGGTTCCTTGCGGAGCA
The DNA here is from genome assembly GCF_024294965.1 of Pseudarthrobacter humi. Classification (NCBI taxonomy): domain Bacteria; kingdom Bacillati; phylum Actinomycetota; class Actinomycetes; order Micrococcales; family Micrococcaceae; genus Pseudarthrobacter; species Pseudarthrobacter humi. The sequence continues at coordinate 92,155 of NZ_JANCLV010000007.1, read as the reverse complement.
GCTTGGCACGGTGGCTCAGGTGGAAATCAGGGTTTCCGAGCCACTCCGGCAGCGGGATCTTGGCTGCGTAGTCCGGGTGTGCCGCCTGGGGCGCGAACTCGGTGATGTTGGCGCGCGTGTTGTCTTCATGGCCGCGGTTGGTCCATTCGTCCACCATCGCCAGACCGTACATGGTAAGCGCCGGAACGTGGCCCATCCACATGCGGACGGCGGGGTGGTCCAGCCAGCCGTACTCGGGAATCACCAGTGCCCGGAGGGTTTGCAGCGCCTCGACACGCTGTTTGCCAAGCCTGGCGGTGTCCAGTGCTGCGGCGCTCTGCCGGAAATCGGGATACGGAAGGAAGGTTTGCATCCCTTCAGTCTGACGGCATGCGGCGGATGTGCCAATTGCAGTGCCCGGCGCCACACGCGCGGGGTCCCTGGCAGTGCCCCTCAGGGCCAGAGGGGCACCAAAAATAGTTCACATAGTGGACCGATGCATACAGCGAGTGCCGCTACCCACTAAGATCACCGAAACGCCCCACCGTCCCGGAAGCCCCCTCATGACAATTTCACCTGAAGTGACCGCCGGTTCAACACAGCTGTTTGTGCCCAAGTTCGGGCAGATGCTTGATCCGGAGGCCAAGGGCATCCTGGTCCTTGATGAATTTACCCTTGACCCGGCCGCGGCACGCCACGAGCAGCACGGCTTTCGTGCGGCCATGGCCTCCGTAGCCCTGACTCTGCGCCGGATCGTTGCGCTGCGGATCGTGATTGCGCTCGTGGCGATCGGCAACCTGCCCCTGTTCCTGATGTCCAGCGGCGCGTGGATCTACGCTGTCTCCCTCGCGTTGGTGATCGGTGTGCACCTCGCCGTCTCCTGGCTCAACAAGCACGAGCCCAAAGTGCGCCAGCGCCAGATGCTCGAACTGCACATGCACCGCGAGCGCAGCGCCAACTACCGCAAGGTCCGCGACGCCGTGAAGTACATGATCGACACCCCCAGCCGCATGAACGAGCACCTCTACCTCGAACTGCTGGCAGCGAAGCGCGTGGCACTGAACCTCGCCCACGGCACGGTGGCCCTGCTGGACACCAGCGACGACGCCGCGTGGAAGGTCCGCATCATCCGCGAGATTCCGGCCGCGGGCAAGGCAGCAGCCTAAGTCAAGAGAACATTAACGGACGACGCCGGAGCTCCCCAGCGAGGGGATCTCCGGCGTCGTTGTTTCCCGGGGTTGTTGCTCCCGGGTTTTTGTTGTTTCCGCGGGCCGTCGTTTTGGGGAAAGGGGCGGCTCCCGCGGAAAGTGCTGAGGCTTAGGCGGGAAGCTGGAGGACCTGCCCGGAGAACACGAGATCCGGGTTGGCAATGGTGTCCAGGTTGGCGTCCGCCAGGCTCTCCCAACCGCCTTCAACGCCCAGCTTGTCGGCGACGGTGCTCAGGGTGTCGCCGGGCTCAAGCGTGTAGGTCTCGCCGCTCAGTTCCACGGGCGCGGCATGCTGCGGAGCCGGCGCCTGCACCACAGGTGCCTCGACCGGCACGCTCTCCACGGTGGCCTGAACCGGCGCACTCTGAACCGGTGCACTCTGGACCGGCGCGCTCTGGGGAGCCACCGCCGTCGTACCCCCTCCGCCGCTCAGGCCAAGCTCCGCGGCGCAGGACGGCCACGCTCCCCAGCCCTGCGACGCCTGGACCTGTTCGGCCACGGCGATCTGCTGCTCGCGGCTGGCGTCGGCCGCGGAACCGGTGCCGCCGTAGGCAGCCCAGGTGCTGGCGCTGAACTGCAGGCCGCCCGAGTAGCCGTTGCCGGTGTTCGTAGCCCAGTTCCCGCCGCTTTCGCACTGCGCCAGTGCGTCCCAGGTTGCGCCGTCGGTGGCAGCGTTGGCTGCGGTGACGGAGAGTGAGAGGCCGGCCGCGGAAATGGCGGCAACGGCTACTCCACGGCGTGCGGCAGTACGGATGGTTTTGTTGTTCATGGTGTGATGCTCCTGAAGGCCACCAGCGCTCGGTCCGTCCCCGGAGGTTATTGCGCCACTGCCCGCCCCTGACGATATAGAGGTCAATTTTCGGTGTCTGCCGGCCGGGCAGTTCTGGTGGAGGCAGCACCGGGCATTCATGTCGCCCGACGAACGGGCTTGCATTTCACGCTAGGACATCGCCGGCCCGTTATCAAACCGAGATGATTCCTGGTGGTCAGCTGGTGGCGAGCTGGGGTAGTGCGGCCGCCAGGTAGGGCGCGGTGCGGCTGTGCCGGGAACGGGCGACGCTGGCGGCGGTACCCGCAGCGACAATCCGGCCGCCGGCATCACCGCCGGAGGGGCCCAGGTCAATGACCCAGTCCGCCGCCGCCACAACGGCCATTTCGTGTTCCACCACCACCACGGTGTTGCCGCTGTCCACCAGGCCGTGGAGCTGGGCCATCAGGAGTTCGACGTCGGCAGGGTGGAGCCCGGTGGTTGGCTCGTCCAGGAGGTAGAGGGTATGCCCCCGCTGGGCGCGCTGCAGTTCGGTGGCCAGCTTGATGCGCTGAGCTTCGCCGCCGGAAAGCTCCGTGGCGGGCTGGCCCAGCCGGAGGTAGCCCAGGCCCACGTCCCCGAGGCTCTTCAGGCTGCGGGCCGCGGCCGGAATGTCGGCCAGGAACCCGGTGGCCGCATCCACCGTCAGGCGCAGCACCTCGGCCACATTCTTGCCCCGGTACGTCACCTCCAAGGTCTCGGGGTTGTAGCGGGAACCGTCGCACACAGGGCACGGCCCGTAGCTGCCCGGGAGGAAGAGCAGCTCAACCGCCACAAAGCCTTCACCCTGGCAGGTTTCGCAGCGGCCTCCGGCGACGTTGAAGGAGAACCGCCCGGCGCCGAACCCGCGTGCCCTGGCCTGCTCCGTGGCCGCGAATTCCTTGCGCACCGCGTCGAACAGGCCAGTGTAGGTGGCGAGGTTGGAACGGGGGGTTCGCCCGATGGGTTTCTGGTCCACCGTGACCAGCCTGTGGATCCGTTCCGCGCCGTTGACCGGTCCCACGGACAACGCTGTGGCCGGGCCCGCATCATCAGGTTCGGCTGGCTGCGGAGCCTGGTTCTTGAGCCCGGATCCCACAACTTCCCCGAGGACATGCGTCACCAGGGTGGACTTGCCGGAGCCGGACACCCCCGTGACTGCGGTGAGGACGCCCAATGGGAACCGCGCATCCAGGTCCTTGAGGTTGTGCCGGCTGATCCCCGCGAGCTCCAGCCAGCCGTCGGGCTCCCGGACCTGGGCGGCACGAGGTGCTGTGCCGCCGTCGGACGTGCCGCCGGAAGTACTCCCGCCGTCGTCGAACAGGAACGGGCGGGTCACCGACTCCTCGATGGCCGCGAGCCCGGCGACCGGGCCGCTGTAGAGCACCTCGCCGCCGCCCTCCCCGGCCCGCGGACCCACGTCCACCAGCCAGTCGGCCCGGCGGACCACGTCCATGTTGTGTTCCACCACAAACACCGAGTTGCCGGAGGCCTTGAGCTGGTCCAGTACCGCCAGGAGCGGCTCGGCGTCGGCCGGATGGAGGCCCGCGGACGGCTCGTCCAGCACATAGATCACGCCGAACAGCCCGGAGCGGAGCTGGGTGGCGATCCTCAGCCGCTGCATCTCGCCGGGGGAGAGTGTAGGCGTGGCGCGGCCCAGCGCCAGGTATCCCAGCCCCAGATCCAGCAGCACGGTGATGCGGTGCAGGAGGTCCGCGGTGATGGCCACAGCCACCTCGTTGTCCTCGCCGGAGGACTGCCGGCGGGACGCGGTGCCGGCTTCCTTCAGTCCCGCGGTGGGGCGGATGATTTCGGCCAGCTCCACCATCGGCGCGGCGTTGAGGTCGGCGATGGTCCGGCCGGCGAAGGTCACGGCGAGGGCTTCGGCCCGGAGCCCCGTGCCGCCGCAGCGCGGACACGGACCGGACTCCATAAACGCCAGGACGCGCTCGCGCATGGCCGCACTCTGCGAGTCGGCCAGCGTGTGCAGGACGTAGCTCTTGGCGCTCCAGAAGCGGCCCTTGTACGGCTTGGCCACGCGGTCCCGCTCGGGGGTGACCTCCACAACGGGCTGCTCGTCCGTGAACAGGATCCAGTCTCGCTGCTTCCTGGGCAGCTTCCGCCAGGGCACGTCCACGTCGTAGCCCAGGTGGCTGAGGATGTCGCGGAGGTTCTTGCCCTGCCAGGCGCCCGGCCACGCCGCGATGGCACCTTCCCGGATGGTGAGGTTGGCGTCCGGCACCAGGGACTCCTCGCTGACGGTGTGCGCGACCCCCAGCCCGTGGCATTCAGAGCAGGCGCCGGCCGCGGTATTCGGCGAAAACGCGTCGGAGTCCAATTGCTCGGCGCCGGCCGGATAGGTGCCCGCCCGCGAAAAGAGCATGCGGAGCGAATTGGAGAGCGTGGTCACCGTGCCCACGGTGGAGCGGCTGCTGGGTGCGCCGCGGCGCTGTTGAAGCGCGACGGCGGGTGGCAGCCCGGAGATCATCTCCACCTTGGGATTGTGGCCCTGCTGGATAAGGCGGCGCGCGTACGGGGCCACGGATTCGAAGTAGCGGCGCTGGGCTTCGGCGTAGATGGTGCCGAAAGCGAGGGAGGACTTTCCCGAGCCGGAGACGCCTGTAAAAGCCACAATGGAGTCGCGGGGCACATCCACGTCCACGTTCCGCAGGTTGTTCTCCCGCGCGCCCCGGACACGGACGAAGCCGTCCGCCAGATGGCCGGGATGGGAAAGGGAAAGATCGTCAGCTTGCTTAGGGTTCCGCATCGATCCGACTCTAGCCGCGAACCGCCCGGCGGGCGATATCCTGACCCGATGGACAACAACCGGGACACAACCGCCGAACCGCTGCCACAGACGGGACTACCAGCCACAGAAGTGCACGGGACGGAACTTCCCCAGACGGAACCTTCGGAGGCGGATCTGCCGGAGTCGGAACTGTCCGACGCCGAAGCGGCTGTCAGGATCGTCCCCGTCGCTGAGCTGCACCTGCACATTGAGGGCACACTGCAGCCGGAACTGATCCTCGAACTGGCCGCACGCAACGGCATCACCCTCCCATACTCAGGCCTGGAGGAGCTCCGGGGACTGTACGAATTCACGGACCTGCAGTCCTTCCTGGACCTGTACTACGCCAACATGGCGGTGCTGCAGACGGAGCGGGACTTCGCCGACATGACCCGCGCCTACCTCGCCCGCGCCGCCGCCGCAGGGGTCCGGCACGCGGAGATCATGATGGACCCGCAGGCCCACCTGACCCGCGGCGTCAGCCTGGAAACCTGCGTCAACGGGGTGGCATCGGCGCTGGCCACCTCCCAGGAGGACTTCGGCATGTCCACCCTGCTGATTGCCGCATTCCTGCGTGACCAGTCCGAGGAGTCGGCGCTGGAGGTCCTGGACGGCCTGCTGGCCATGAATGCCCCCATCGCGGCCATCGGCCTGGATTCGGCCGAGGTGGGCAACCCGCCGGCCAAGTTTGAGCGGCTGTTCGCCAAAGCCCGCGAAGCGGGCCTGCGGCTGACCGCGCACGCAGGCGAGGAGGGACCGCCGTCGTACATTATCGAAGCGCTGGACATCCTTGAAGTGGAACGGATTGACCACGGCATCCGCTGCATGGAGGACCCGGACCTGGTGGAGCGGCTGGTGGCGGACCGGATTCCGCTGACGGTCTGCCCGCTCTCGAACGTCCGGCTGCGTGCCGTGGACACCCTGGCGGACCATCCCTTGCCGGCCATGCTCGCCGCGGGGCTCAACGTCTCTGTGAATTCGGATGATCCGGCCTACTTCGGTGGGTACGTGGACGACAACTTTTCCCAGCTAAAGGCCGTTTTTGACCTTTCAGACTTCGACAGGTCACGGCTCGCGGCCAATTCCATCCATTCGTCGTTCGCCTCCGAGGAGCGAAAAGCAGAGCTTCTGGACGAACTGAACCGCGGGTAGCTCCGCTCGTTCCCACTCGCTACACTTATGCCCGAGCGCTTCGGGGAAGAGTCCGGCGATACCCGGAATTTGCGCTCCAGGGTTGAGTAAACAGCCCCCAAGCCGAGACTCCAGCCTCACTTGTGCTGTAATCCGCGTCATAGTCGGTCATGACACGAAGAGTTAACCTATTCAAGTCGCGCGATTTAACAGGATCTTGGCAGGATGCCTAGTGACAGATCGCATTACGCAAGGGGAATCATGGCCAAGTCCATCGCAGATAACACCGACCTCCGACTCAAGACCGTGCTGCACGTCCTGACGGAAGGCGTCTGGTCCGGCGGTTCACTCAATGCCGGCGAGGTTCTGGCGGAAGCCACCGCGCGCGTGCCGTTCAGTGATCACGAGGCCACGCTGCTCAGCGGCGGCATTCCGCGTGGACACAAGACGCTCACGTCCGCCACGGCCAAGCTGGTCAAGGCCGGCTGGCTGGTCAAGGGCCGTTCCGGCTGGACCATCACCGAGGACGGCATGCGCGCCACGGTCGCGTTCCCTGATGCGGATTCCTTCGCCACAGCGCTCGACGCCGGCACCCCGGTTCCTGCGGACGTCGCCATTCCGCCGGCACCCGTTGCGGCACCGGCACCGGCAGTCAAGGCGGCTCCCGCCAAGAAGGCCCCGGCAAAGCGGACTCCCGCGAAGAAGGCTGCCGACGCCGTCGGGAAGGCCGCGAAGGCAATCGAGGACGCCATCGAGGACGCCGTGGAGCCCGTGGTCAAGGCGGTCCGCTCGCGCAAGGCTGCGCCCAAGACTGCGGCTAAGGCTGCGCCCAAGACTGCGGCTAAGGCAGCGCCCAAGGCAACGGCAGAAACGCCCGCAGTGGAGACTTTCCCGCAGCCCGAGGCCGTTGCGGTTGCCGGCGACTTCAACACCATACTGGGCGCGCCGGAAAACTGGGCCCCGCAGTACGACGAGGCTCAGCTGACGCTCGATGCCCTGGACCAGCTCTGGAAGATCAGTGCAGACCTGCCCGCCGGCTCGTACGCCTTCAAGATCGCCCTGAACCGTTCGTGGGACGAGAACTACGGCGCGTTCGGCACGTTCGATGGCCCCAACCACGAACTGCACCACGACGGCGGCACGGTCACCATCCGCTACGACCACCGCACGCGGGACATCACCATCAACTGACCCTCGTGGGTGTCCTCCACGGAGTTCTAAAATGGGGCATGGATTCCGTGGAGGTTTCGGGGCTGCGCATTGCCTACCAACGGGCTGGCCGCGGTCCGTCGCTGGTTCTGCTCCATGGCGCCTATGACGACAGTCGAAGCTGGCGACGACAGATGGAAGGGCTGTGCAATGACTTCACCGTGTTCGCTTGGGACGCGCCCGGCTGCGGGCAATCGGATGATCCGCCCCCGGACCTGACCGACCGGGACCTGGGGGACATACTGGCAGCGTTCCTGCAAGCGGCAGTACAAGGGAAGCCCCACGTGCTGGGTTTGTCCTGGGGATCATGCATGGCCCTGGCCCTCTATGCGGGCCACCCTGAAGCGGCGGCCTCCTTGATCCTGGCATCGGCCTACGCGGGCTGGGCCGGGTCTCTCCCGGCTGAGGAGGTGGAGCGGCGCATCGCCCAGGTCACGTCGGAGCTGGACCATCCCGGCACCGTGGTCATCGAAGACTGGCTGCCCACGCTCTTCACCCAGCACGCGGATACCGCCCTGATCCAGGAAGCGATCGACATCTCCGCGGACTTCCACCCCGCCGGAATGCGTGCCATTCTCAACGCCTTGGGCCGCTCGGACTACCGCGACGTCCTGCCCGCCATAACTATCCCCACGCTCCTGCTGTACGGGGCCGAGGATGTCCGCTCACCTCTGGACGTGGCCCGCGACATGCACCGGCGGATCCCCGCGTCCGAGCTGGTTGTGATTCCCGGCGTCGGGCACATGGCAGCCAGCGAAGCGCCGGAGGCCTTCAACACCGCAGTCCGCCAGTTCCTGCGCCGTGTTGCGACCTGATTCCTGACGGGGATCACCCCGACCTGCTGAGTTTTCGGTCCAGATAACGGCATCTGGGGGCGGATTTAGGGTCAGTATCTGGACAAAAACTCCGGAGTGAAGCAGTGTGGAAACCGGCCGTCCTGGCCGGTTTCCACACCACTGTTTCCCACCAAGGAGATGCAAAAGTGACTCTACCTTCAGGCCTTACCCCGGGCGTCTGGACCCTGGACATGTCGCACAGCGAGATCGGCTTCACTGTCCGGCACGCGGGCATCAGCAAGGTCCGCGGACGTTTCACGGATGCCTCGGCCGAAGCCCGCGTCGGCGCGTCCCTTGCCGAAGCTTCGCTGCACGCCACGGTCAAAACGGCCAGCTTCGAGTCCGGCGACGCCAACCGCGACGGACACGTGAAGGGGCCGGACTTCTTCGATGTGGAGGAGTACCCCGAGATGACGTTCCGGGCCACCGCGGTGGAGGGCGACGGCGAGGATTACACGCTCACGGGCGATCTCACCATCCGCGGAATCACCAAGCCGGTGGAGCTGGAGGTCGAGTTCACCGGGGTAGCCGTGGACCCCTTTGGTGCCACCCGCGCAGGATTCTCCGCCGAGTGCGAGATCAGCCGCAAGGAGTTCGGCCTGACCTGGAATGCCGCCCTCGAAGCCGGCGGCCTGCTGGTCAGTGACAAGGTCAAGATCAACGTCGAAGCGGCGCTGGTTAAGCAGTCCTGACTGCCATGAGCTTTTCCTGGCGCCGGGATGACTCCGGCCGGGACAACCCTGGCCGGGATAATCTGCGCCGGGATAACGGCGATATCCGGCTCTCTGCCCGCATCTTTGGCGTGGTGCAGGGGGTCGGATTCCGTTTCTGGACGATGGGCAAGGCCGACGAACTCGGCCTCAAGGGCGTGGTGAGGAACGTCGACGACGGCTCTGTGTCCATCGTGGCCGAGGGGCCTGAGCAGCAGATCCAAAAGCTCCTGGACTGGCTGAGGTCGGAGAACGCGCCCGGTCGCGTGGAACGGGTGGAGGAGTCCATCTCCGCGGCCGACGGATCGTTCCAGGATTTCAGGGCCCGCTGAGAGGGCCCCGCTGACAGCTCCCCGTCGGCCCCCTGCCCAGGGGCTATGTGGAGGTTGGTGATGTTTGCTTCGGCGTCGCCCGGGGCGTTGCGCGGCTGTGAGTAAGCGCACTGTTGATACCCGCGCTGAGGCCGATGAAAGCCCCAAGTTCCTCAAGCACCGCCGGTTTGGTCGGCATGTAATTCGTAAGCTCGGGGGAACGGATGATCACGGCCCGCCACTGGCCACGCGACACAGCCACGTTGATCCGGTTCCGGTTCAGCAGGAATTCTGCCCCGCGGGGAGCCTCGGCAACTGCGGAGCAGGCCATGGACACCAGGACCACCGGCGCCTCCTGGCCCTGGAACTTGTCCACCGTGCCCACGCGGACACCCGGCAGCCCGGCGTTGTGCAGGGCCTGCCGGATCAGCTGGACCTGGGCGTTGTAGGCTGCCACCACCAGGATGTCTTCCGGGTTCAGCGGCCTGGCCGGCTTGTCGTCACCTGGAAGCCATTTCAGCCCGATGTGCCGCTGGGCCTGACGGACCACCTCGGCCGCTTCCTCGGCGGAGGACTTGGTGTTTCCGCTGTGGTCCACAAAGACTGTTTCCACTCCGGCCGGCAGTTCCGCGAGGCTGCGGAGGGATGCCGCAGGCGCAGCTTCGAGTTTTCCGTCGTAGCTGAGGACGGACACGGCCCGGCACAGGTCCGGGTGCATGCGCCAACTGTCCGCCAGGAAGTAGCCCAGTTCGCCGGGGAGGGTGGCGTGCCCGGCAGCGAGCCAGCCAAGGGCAGACTCGTCCACGGGCTCCGGGTGCGAGCCCTGCGTCACCTGCGGCAGCTGCTGCGGGTCCCCGAGGAGCAGGAGCCGCTTGGCCGCGCGGGCCACGGCCACGGTGTTTGCCAGCGAGAACTGGCCGGCCTCGTCAATGACCAACAGGTCCAAGGATCCGGCGGGGACGGACCTGCCCGTCATGGTCCAGGCGGTGCCGCCCACCAGGCAGCCGCCGGGGGAGTCGACCAGCGCGGCGACGTCGTCGTCGGACGTGCGGTGCCACAGCACAGCGTGCGGGGCGGCCAGCTTCTTCGCCACCCGCGCCGGATCCACACCGGCGGTTTCGATCACGGTGCACAGCATGTTCTCCACGACGGCGTGGGACTGCCCCACCACCCCGATCTTCCAGCCCTGCTTCACCAGCCGGGCAATGACGTGGGAGCCGACGTAGGTTTTGCCCGTCCCGGGAGGGCCCTGCACGGCAAGGTACGAATGATCGAGGTCCAGCAGCGAGGCCGTGATCGCCGTGACGTAGTCCGCTGCACCGGCGGCGTCCTTGCCGACGGCGGCGGGACCCGGCATCGACTGGAAGCGCGGCGGCACCTTGCGCAGGATGTCGACGCCGGGGTGTTCCGGAAGGACGGGGACCGAGGCGCCGACACTCTGGGCCAGCTCGGCCAGGGCGGCTTCGATGCTGGCGGTGCGGATGGGCTGGTCCTCGGTGAGCGCCACCGGAATATGCGGGTAGGCGGGGACTTTCCCGGTTTCCCGCTCTTCGATGGTGATCATGGTCTGGCCGGCAACACGGGGGTGGTCTTCCACTGCGGTCACCAGCGTGCCAAAGGTGAAGCCGCGGCCCGTGGTGGTTCCCAGCGGATCGTCCAGGCCGGCAGGGACCGGGGAATCATAGAGCCGGCACCACGTGCTCCCGGGTTTGAACTCCGACCCTTCGCTCATGACGCCGGACAGCCTCAGCGTGCGGGTGCGCATCCGGGCCGTGGGCTTTGCGAGCTCCCAGTCGGTCAGTATTTCCGCAGTATCCACCACAAATACGTTGCGGTGCTCGGACCAGTGGTCGATCTCGGACTCGGTGCGGTCGAAGTGTTCCCACCAGAATTGCTTGCGCTCGCGGCGGTGGTACCCGGTGGCGGCGGCCACCATGGCGATGGCCCGTTCGTCGTTGGTCCACGGCCGGTTGTCCGGGAGGCCGGCCAGGTAGGCCTGCAGGCGGCGCTCCTCCGGTGTTGGTTCGGGATCCGGAAGGGGTGGCGGAGCAGCAGCTGCGGACGACGACGGCGCCGGCCGCCCGCCGTCGTCTGCTGTTCCGGTTGACGCCGTGCGTGGGGCAGACGTCCCTCGCAGATCCAGCAGCCAGTCGCGGAGGCGGAGGGTGGAGAGGCAGTCGTACTCGTTGTAGTCGGAGATGGAGGCCAGGATGTGGGCGGCCGCGGCGGCGTCGCCGTCGTCCCGGGCGGCGCAGTACCCGGCATACGCCACCACGGAGGCTCCGGCGTCCTTGACGTCTCCGGAGCGGAGGTTGTCTCCCATGTAGAGGGGCTCAAGCTTCTTGATGGAGTAGGACGGCTCGGAGATCCGCAGCGAATGCCGGGCGGTGGCGTAGAGGTCCACCAGCAGGCCGTCGCGGAGCCAGTTGTCCACGATGTCCTCGCCGGCGAGGTGCGTGACGGACAGGTTCCGCAGCGCCGATTTCTCGTAGGCGGCGTAGTGGTAGACGTGCATGTCCGGGTTCATGGCGCGGCGCTCTTCCACGTAGGCGAGGAAGTCCAGGAAGGCCTGCCGCTCCTCGTTGCGCGAATGCGCCCAGAAGGGCCGGAACACGGGCTTGTCGGCGGCGTGGGCGTCGGCAGCATTACCGTCAACCACGGGCGCCTCGATGACGCCGAACAGGTACTCCAGCCCCCATTTTCCGGTGGCGGGGTCCTGCCAGAGGGGATCGCCCTCGAAGTCGAAGAAGATGTCGCCGGGACTTGGTTTCGGAATCTCTGCCAGGGCGTTCTCCGGGAGCACCTTGAACGTGACGGTGTGCTCCTCGCCGTCCTTGGCGAAGGTGCGGGAACCGTCCGGAACGTCCCGGCCCAGCTGCATCCTGGCCTGGTCGCGGAGCCGGGCCACCGAGCCGGTGGCCTTGCTGGGCGGGAGATCCGCCAGAGCGTCGATGGTGGTGACGTGATCGGCGATGAGTTTCTTCCGCCGGAGGGTGGTCATGCCACCCACCATCAGGAGATCCCGGTGGGACTGGACCTGCTCGGCGCAGTAGTTGCACCGCCCGCAGAACGCGACGCCGGGCTGCTGCCACTGCACCGCCGAACCGGCCTCGCGGTGGTCGGCGGTCAGGGCGCGGAAGCGGTCGCGGCGCTCGCGGTAGACCGGCAGCAGGTCCGGCAGGGAGTGGTGGCTGCGGACGTAATCGCCGTCCACCACGGCTCCCAGCACCAGCGTGACCCGGGGCGACGGGTCCAGGCCCATGCCGATGAGCTGGTCGCCGTAGGCGGCAAGTTGGAGGAGTGCGCCCACCTTGGCGTGCCGTGCCAGCTTGGTGTCCCACACCTCGTAGCGTCCGGGATTCCCGGTGCCGGCAGCCTCGTTGACGATGAAGTCGGCGTAGCCCAGGAACTCGCCGTCGAAGAACGTTGCCTGGAAAACGACGTCCGCCCCGGCAAGGAGCGCGAGTTCGGTTTCGGCCTGCTTGGCCAGCAGCTCGCCGCGCGTGTTTTCCCCGCGCTCGATCGAGTACACCCCGGCCCCGCGGCTGGCGTCCCAGGCGCCGTACTGCGCGACCAGGCCGGCCAGGACCTTGGCCTCGTGCTTGTCACCGAGGGCCCCGGCACGGCGCTGCATCTCGTCGTCGGGAAACTGCGCTTTGGGGGTCCGGCCCAGTTTCTCGTCGAGGATGCGGAGCGTGCGGTACTCACATTCGCTGGCGGCCACAAGATCGCTGGCCGAAAACACCAGGTCCTGCGGCGCGCCGGAACCGGAATCCGCGCGGCCGGGATCGGCGAGGCGCGGATCAACAGTACCGGGATCAGTGCTGGCTGGATCGAGCAGAAACACGGGGCCTCCCCATTGACGTGCCTGGCCGGAGGACAGTTCCCCTGACGCTGGTTTGAATCTAGCAACGGCCACTGACAACGCGGGGTCACTTAATGCCCGTCCGAGGCCGCCTCTCGATGGGCACTAAGTGACCCCGCGTTGCCCTAGCTCTCTGCTGCCCGCACTTGGGCTTTGTCGTGCTCGGCGTGGGCTTCGCGGAGGAGGTCCAGGAATTCGGTCTCGTTATGGATGAGCCGTTTGTACTTCTCCGGCAGGCTGCGGATCTGGTCTTCCTCCCGGACCATCTGCGTGAACAGCTTGTCCCGCTCCGCCATGTCCGTTTCGTAGTTGAGGTCCAGGTATTCGATGGCGTGCCGTTTGGCGCCGGACACCGCGTTCTTGGCCTTGCCTTTGGGGCTGAAGATCGAGGCCAGGACGGTGACCGCCAGGACGCCCAGGATCACGGTCAGGGACACGCCGGTGCTGACTTCGACGACGTTGACGTGCAAGCCGTCGTTGATAAACGGCAGGTTGTTCTCGTGCAGGGCATGCAGGATGAGTTTGACGCCGATGAAGCCGAGGATGGCGGCGAGACCATAGGCAAGGAAGATCAGCCGGTCCAGCAGTCCGTCGATCAGGAAGAAGAGTTGGCGCAGGCCCATGAGCGAGAACGCGGTGGCCGTGAAGACGATGAAGACGTTCTGCGTGAGGCCGAAGATGGCGGGGATGGAGTCCAGCGCAAACAGGATGTCGGTGCCGCCAATGGCCACCATCACCAGGAGCATCGGGGTGAGGACGCGTTTGCCGTTCTCCTGGGTGAAGAGCTTGTCGCCGTCGTAATGGGCCGACGCCGGGAGGTACTTTTTCGCGAGCCTGACCACCACGCCTTCGGCGTCTTCGTCGTGGCCGTCCGGCTTGAGCAGGTTCCCCGCGGTGATCAGCAGGATCAGGCCAAAAATGTAGAACACCCACGCGAAGCTGTTGATCAAAGCGGCGCCGAGGAAAATGAACGCCGTCCGGGCGATCAGCGAGAAGACGATGCCGAACAGCAGCACCTTCTGCTGGTCCGCGCGGGGGACCTTGAAGCTGGCCATGATGATCAGGAACACAAAGAGGTTGTCCACGGACAGGGCCTTCTCCGTGATGTACCCGGCGAAGTACTCGGTGCCCATGGTGGTGCCGCCGAACCACAGCACGCCCAGGCCAAAGAGGAGGGCGATCCCCACATAGATGGAGGACCAGATGGCCGATTCCTTGAGGGTGGGCGTGTGTGCCTTGCGGACATGGAAGAAGAAATCGAAAGCCAGCAGGCCCACGATTCCCGCGATGGTCAGGGTCCAGACAAAGGGAGGGACGTCCATCTGTCCACCCTACCTAGGCGTTTGCCGTTAGTCCTGCTTGACTTGGATAACCCCCTGAACAAGGGTGGAATGGGACCGTCACACCGAGCTGAAAACCGGTTGCGCTGCCGGTGAGGGCTTGAACCAAGGAGAGTGCAACGTGGCACGCAAGAACCCGCACGTGGAAGATGCCAACGAGGCTGACATCGAGGTCAGCGGCCACCCCAAGACGTGGGCCGCGGGCGTCCCGGGCGTCTACCACTCGTTGGAGCCGGCCGTGCAGCACATGGGCCTGGTCAGGACCGGGAAAACCCTGCTTGCCCTGAACCAGAAGGACGGTTTCGACTGCATGAGCTGCGCGTGGCCGGACCCGGGGCACCGCAAGACGTTCGAGTTCTGCGAAAACGGCGCCAAAGCTGTCACCTGGGAGGCCACTCCGGTGGTGATCGGCTCCGAATTCTGGGCCGAGAACCCGGTCAGTGACCTGCGGCAGCGGTCCGAGTACTGGCTGGGGATGCAGGGGCGCCTCACCGAGCCTGTCCACAAGCCGGCGGGGGAGGACCACTACCGGCCGGTCAGCTGGGAGCAGGCGTTCGCCATCGTCGCCGACAAGCTCAAGGGGCTGCCGAGCCCGGACCAGGCCGCTTTCTACACCAGCGGCCGGACCTCCAACGAGGCCGCGTTCCTCTACCAGCTGTTTGTCCGGGCCTACGGGACCAACAACCTGCCGGACTGCTCCAACATGTGCCACGAGTCCTCTGGCTGGGCCATGGGCCAGACCATCGGGATCGGCAAGGCCACCATCTCCTACGATGACTTCGCCAAGGCGGACCTGATCATCGTGATGGGCCAGAACCCGGGCACCAACCACCCGCGGATGCTGACCGCCCTGGAGGAAGCCAAGGAGGCGGGAGCCAGCATTGTGGCTGTGAATCCGCTGCCGGAAGCGGGCCTGATGCGCTACAAGAACCCGCAGAAGGTCAAGGGGATCATTGGCCGCGGCACGGAGATCGCCGACCAGTTCCTGCAGGTCCGTATCGGCGGCGACATGGCCCTGCTCCAGGCTGTCTCCAAGCGGGTCCTGGACGCCGAAGCTGCGCATCCGGGCACGGTGCTGGACCACGCGTTCCTTGCCGAACACTGCCAAGGTCTGGAGGAGCTTCGCGAGCACCTTTCCCGGCTGGACGAGGCTGCCGTGCTGGCGGGCACCGGCCTGCGGACCGAGGATATCGACGAGCTCGCGGACCGTTATCTCAGGGCGGAGAAGGTGATCATCACCTGGGCCATGGGCATCACCCAGCACAAGAAGGGCGTGGCCACCATCAAGGAGATCATCAACCTCCTGCTGCTCCGGGGCAACATCGGCAAGCCCGGCGCCGGAGCCTCTCCCATCCGCGGTCACAGCAACGTCCAGGGCGACCGCACCATGGGCATCTGGGAGCAGATGCCGCCGGCATTCCTGGACGCCCTCGGCAAGGAATTCAGCTTCGAACCGCCGCGCGAACACGGCGTCGATTCCGTCGAAACCATCAGGCAAATGCGCGACGGCGGCATCAAGGTTTTCGTGGCCATGGGCGGTAACTTCGTGGGAGCCATTTCGGACACCCACGCGGCGTTCGAGGCGATGGAGAACACCGAGCTCTCGGTCCAGATTTCCACCAAACTCAACCGCTCGCACACGGTCACCGGCGCCGAGGCGCTGATCCTGCCCACGATGGGCCGCACGGAGATCGACATGCAGGAATCGGGTCCGCAGTTTGTGTCCGTGGAGGACACGGTCTGCGCCGTGCATGCCTCACACGGGACGGTGGAGCCGGTGGCGCCGGGCCTGCTGTCCGAAGTGGCAATCGTCAGCAGGCTGGCCCAAAAAGTGGTGGGTGACTCCGTGCAGGCGGACTGGGCCGGGTTCGAGAAGGACTACGACCTCATCCGGGACCACATCTCGCACGTGGTCAGCGGCTGTGAGGACTACAACCGGAAGATCCGGCAGGACGGCGGTTTTGTGCTCCCGAACGGGCCACGGGATTCGCGGACGTTCACCACCCCGACGGGCAAGGCCATGCTCACCGTCAACGAACTCGAACATATGGAGCGGCCGGCCGGAACGCTGATCCTGCAGAGCATGCGCTCGCACGATCAGTTCAACACCACCATCTACGGCAACAACGACCGCTACCGGGGCATCAAGAAAGGCCGCGAAGTGGTGTTTGTCAGCCCCGGGGACCTCGCCGAACTGGGACTCAGCGACGGGCAGCACGTGGATATCCACGGCGTGTACCAGGACAACGTGGAGCGGGTGCTGCGGAACTTCCGGGTGGTCTCCTACCCCACGGCGGCCGGCTGCGCGGCAGCCTACTACCCTGAGGCCAACGTGCTGGTGCCGCTGGACAGTGTGGCCGAGGGCAGCCAGACGCCGGCGTCGAAGGAAGTGATCGTCCGGCTGGAGCCGGTGGCCGTGCTAGTTGGGGAACCGACCGCCGCGGGATAGGGGGCTGCGGGCCAGAACCGCTGATGGAGATCCTGGACCCGCTACTGACCGGTGTCCGCCCACCCCTCAGCCGCCGGGCCGCCGTCGTGCCCGTCCTCGCACAGCCGGAAGGCGACGTCCGCCGCCTGGGTGACTGCCGCCGTCGACTTTTCCTTGGATCCGGCGCTGCCGTTGCCGGCGGCGAGCCCTGCGGCGTAACCCACCAGGAACGTGGTGACCGGTGCGGCCGCATGGATCACCGAGCCGGCAGACTTCCTGGCCAGGTCAAGGAGGAGTTCCTGATCCACCTCCAGGTCCAGGATCTGCAGTGCCTGCGCCAGTCGCTGGGTCCACTGGTCCAGGACCTGGGCTTCGTTCTCGTCAACAGTCATGTTCGCTCCTAGGTTGGCGGTTCGCTGCTGGTGGGCGGCAGGGGGAGTCCTTGCCCATTGCCCACGACACTACAATGCTTGGGCGGCTGCGTCACCGGGCTGCGGCAGCGGCCTTGACACCCCGTTTTGCCCTGAGGAACATCGAAGGTGCCGGGGCAGCTGGCGGTCTCTTGGGAGTTCAGTTGCTGACCGGCCCCGTGAAGGGACGTGGGATGCGGGCAGCCGTTCATGGTTTCAGCTCCTCAGGCTTTGCGGTCGCTGTGGCAGCGGCCGCGCTGGTGGCCTCGCTCGCAGGCTGCACCAGCGCCCCGGATCCGCCGGATCAGCAGTCCCCGACTGTTCAATCCACGACGGCGGCGTCCGCCACTGCCCGGGCGCCGCGGGCTTTTGTGGGGGTGCTGGAAAAGTACAGCGCGGAAACGCGTGCACGGGGAGCGACGGCGGTCATCATCCAGCTGAAGTCACGGCTGGGCGAATGGTCCTCGGCCGAAGGCTTCCGCAGCCTTGAAACCCAGGAACCTGTGCAGTTGACGGACCAGACCCATATCGGCGACATCACTACCACCATGGTGGCGGTGTCCGTCATGAAGCTGGTGGAGGAGGGAAAAGTCCAGCTCGATGACCCAATCCAGCAGTACCTGCCGGACTTCGAGAACATCATTAAGCCGCCTGGACCCATCACCATACGCAGCCTGCTCAGCCACCGGTCCGGGATGCCCGATTATTGGGTATCGCCCATCCACATAGGTGACGGGCCCTTCACCCATGAGCAACGTGTGTCGTTCGTTGCGGGCATGCCCTGGACCGGCGGATCGGGCAGCCTGTATGGCTACTCCGCCACGAATTATTCGGCGTTGGCCCTCCTCGTCGAGAAGCTGCAGGGCAAGGACATCGGAGCGGTCATTCACGACGACAACGTGGTGCCCTTGGCGCTGCAGGACACCCTGATGACGGGGGATGAGCCGGGCCCGCAGCGGATGCTCCACGGCTACACCCGGACGGAAACCGGCGAGTTGGAGGACCAGGCTCTAGTTCCATTCCACAACGGTTCCCCCGACACCGGGATGATTTCCACCGTCCCGGAACTCAACACCTATTTCGCCGCACTGC
Organism: Pseudarthrobacter humi; assembly: GCF_024294965.1. NCBI lineage: Bacteria > Bacillati > Actinomycetota > Actinomycetes > Micrococcales > Micrococcaceae > Pseudarthrobacter > Pseudarthrobacter humi. The sequence continues at coordinate 74,061 of NZ_JANCLV010000007.1, read as the reverse complement.
AGAAAGGGACCCTGCTGACGCTCCAAAGCGTGCAGGAGATGCATCATCCAAAGTACGAAACGTTCGGCCTTGGCCTCGTCAGGCAGTACGACGAGTGCTCCAACAATGACTATTTCGGCCACATCGGCGTGGTGCGGGGATACGCGGCACTCGCGCTGATCAGCGCAGACGGGTCCCGGCAGGTGGCCATGGCGGTGGCCCGTGAACCCGCCCCGGACCCCGTTGGTTTCGAAGACTGGCGATCGCTCGAGATGGCCGAAGCAGCCGTGAACGCGCTCAACCTGGCCTGTTAGCGGGCCGACGAAATAAGGGCGGGGGTCCCGAGGTTAGGCTGTACGAGAAGCCGAACCGAGGAGATCCCGTGCACGATGTCACCATCCGCCACAATCCGGAGCGGCAGCGCTTCGAAGTGCTGACCGGCGGGAACGTCATTGGTAAAGCCGTGTACAAGGAGTACGACGGCGGCGGCCCGCCGCAGCGGATTTTCTACCACACGGTGATCAATGAGGAATACGGCGGGCAGGGGCTCGCGGGCAAGCTCGCCAAGGTGGCGCTCAATGAAACGGTGGAGGAGGGCCGCGCCATCGTCCCGGTCTGCCCCTTCATCAAGAAGTACGTCCGCAAGCACCCCGAATATGCGGCGGCGGCGGTGGCCGTCACGCCGGCGCACCTGGAGTTCCTGAACACCGCCTTGGCCCCGCGGGCCCGGGCGTAGCGGTCAGGTGCCTGCCGCGCTCGGCCGAGCCGGGCGTTGACCGCGGAACCCTGGGAATGGTGCACGGGGTGCGATGCCGCCGCCGGGCTTATCGTGGAGGTATGGACTCGCCAAAGGTGCAGCTGTACTTGGATATCACCGCTAAAGGCCTGTGCCTGCTGGGCGTCGCGCTGATGATCTTCGGCCAGGGTGGATGGTTCTACGTGGGTGTCGCCACCGTGGTCCTGGGCGTGCTGTTCATTGGCGCCTCGCTGATGGCCACCCGCAACCTGCGGCACAGGGGATGGGACGGCAGGAACCGGCCAACAGCCGGATAGCCCGTCCCACCCCCTCGCCCGTAGGAGCCCTAAGCCTGGGCCGCATCCAGTGGCTGGGGAACGATCGGCTGGTCGTTGGCCGTCAGGTCGATGCCCATGTCCTTGGCGAAGACCAGCCGGGTGTCCTTGTAGATTCCGGGGTGGTTCTCATCCAGCTCAAAGACCCGGGCGCCGCGCAGGCGGTTCCGTTCAGCGCCGGGGAGACCATAGGCGCCGAATCCGGTTCCGGGGGCGTAGCCGAGCTGCACCCCGTAGTAGTTGCCCACGTAGGTGTTGACGTGGTCGTGGCCCACAAAGTAGCCGAGCACATCCCCGCGTTCCAGGAAGGCGCTGAACAGGCCGGAGTTGATGGGGCCGGGGCACTCGTCCTCGTTCCGTTCACCGACGATGTTGTGCTTCGTGCGGGCCCGGGTGTGATCGGCGTCCGTCCGCGAGTCGAGGCTGGCGAACCACATGTTGCGGTGCTCGTGGAGCGCGATGTGGCCCCACATCAGGGAGGGGACCTTCTTGCCGTACTTCTGCTCGGTGGCGATGGACAGGTTGCGGTACCAGGTGACCTGGTCCATGCGTACCCAGTCCCAGTCGGGGTAGCCTTCGAAGTCCTGTCCATTGATGGCGTCCGGGGCGTACCGGCCTGTGTCGATGAGCCACAGGCCGAAGGCGGGCTCCTTGGACTTGGCCGACTGCACGAGCAGCAGCGAGTTCGACGTCCCGGTGAGCCCCGGCGTGGAGTCGCCGTTCACGTTGAATTCATAGGTCTGCAGGAACTGCAGCATTTTGGCCTCGGTCATGCCCGTCCGTGCCACGGAATCCTCGTCGTGGTTGCCGAACGTGACGGCCCACGGGATCTGCCGGCGCTCCATGGGCTGGACCACGTGGTTGAGTGCCTGCTTGACCTCCAGCTCGGAGTCGCAGCCGCCATTGATCACATCGCCGTTGATCACCACGAAGTCCGGCTTCTCCGCGTCCAGGGTCTTGTCCATGAGCTCGATGGTGCGGCGGTCCGTTTGCTCATCGTCCTGGGTGTCGTTGAACTGGACCACTTTGAAGCCGCCGTCAGGGCGGAAGGCGAGGGTGGGTTTGGGTGCCTTCGCCCCCGGCGCCGCGTAGCTGCCGGTTGCCGCCGCCACTGTCAGTCCCAGCGCGCCAAGCGTTCCGGCGGCAGCCAGCGCTGCTCGTCGACTGAGGGTGTGCTGGTGGATTCCGGTGGTCATCGTTGCCTCTTTCGCTGATGCGGCCGTACTTCCGGCCGTCGATCCTGCGACCGTACGCAAGACAGGTATCGGGTTCCGGAACACTTGGTGAACGCCACATGCGGGACCCGCTGAATAGCGGCTCCCTCCACCTATGATTGCGGCATGTCAACTTACGAAGTCACCCGCAGCGCCCTTATTCCCGCCCCCGCGGAAGACGTGTTTCCGCTGGTCAACAGCTTCCTGGAGTGGACCAAATGGTCGCCCTGGGAGAACGTGGACCCGGAACTTAACCGCTCGTATTCGGGCAGTGAGGCCGGTGTGGGGGCCACGTATGCCTGGAGCGGCAACCGCAAAGCAGGCAGCGGAAACATGGAGATCGTCGAGTCGGATGCTCCCCGGAGCATCAAGGTCCGCCTTGAGTTCACCAAGCCGTTCAAGGCCGTAAATCCCACCACGTTTACGTTCACACCGGCCGACGGCGGGACCCAGGTCACGTGGCGGATGACCGGCGAGAACAAGGGGCTCGCGAAGATTTTCGCCATGGTCGTGAACATGGACAAGATGGTCGGCGGCGACTTTGAGCGCGGGCTGGCCGCCCTCTCGGCCGCCGCGACGGCCAACAAGGCCTGACCCGGGGCGGCTGACGCCGGCGCTTGCCCGGTGTCAGCAGGTGATGGCCTCGTCGCGAACCAGACCTTCGCCACGGGGTGGGCGCGGGGCAATGCGCGGCTCACTGGAGGAAGGCCCGACGTCGGCCTCTCACCCATGGTGATCGCTGCGCCGCGCGCCTATGGTGAGGTCATGTCTGATTCCTTTTCGTCCCTCGTGGACACCTTCAAAAACATCGGTGTCACCAAGGCCTATGGCCCGGCCGTCCAGGTGGGCGGGGAAGAAATCATCCCGGTTGCCCTCGTGTCCTTCGGGTTCGGGGGAGGCGGCGAAGCCGGTGACGGTGCCTCCGGCGGCGGTGGCGGCGGGATGGTGCTGCCGCTGGGTGTGTACCGGACCGTCGGCGGCCGTGCGGTGTTCCGTCCCAACACCGTGGTCACCCTGATGTGCCTGGTCCCGGTGATCCTGGCTGTCGGCGCCGCTGGGGCCCGGGCTATCCGCGCCGCGCGGTCCTAGCCATACTGCCCGGCCAGAAGCCTGCCCCGCAGCCTGCCCAGAAGCCCGCCTGGCCGGAGGGCGGCTAGCCGGAGACTCGGCGGTCGCGCGCCTGGCGTGCCAGCCGGATGAATCCATAGACAAAGACGGCCTCGACCAGCAGCATCAGCCCGAGCAGCAGCCACTGCCCCTGCGCGATGAAGACCACCGCGCCGGTGAGGACCAGCATGGTTCCCAGCGCCAGCGCGTACACGGCGAAGCCGAGGGCCACTTTGGCGCTGCGCACACCCGTTCGGAAGCCGAAGCCCACCGGTTCGCCGCCGGGATAGCCGGCCACACGGTCCGGGACTGCGGGCTTGAGCCTGTCGAATTCCGCCCAGGGATCGGGGTCCTGATTGCTCATGCTTCCATTATCCCGCGGTTCCCGGCCCACTTGCGGCCGACGGATTCTGCTGATGATTGGGCAGAATCCGACGCGAGGCACAGAATGCGCGTCATTGCTCTTGCTTAATGCGTTAGCAGTCGCTAACGTAACTCCGGTGCCTGATCTTCTCGAAACTGCCGCGGAACCGAACAGGCGCCGCCTGCTTCAACTGCTGGCCCGGGGCGAGCAGTCCGTCACTGAACTGGCGGCCAACTTTGCCGTCAGCCGGTCCGCGATCTCCCAGCACCTGCTGGTGCTGGCCGACGTCGGACTGGTGCGTGCCAGGAAGGACGGACGCAACCGGTACTACAGTCTCGACTCCGGAGGAATGAGGAGTCTCAGGGAATCCCTGGACATTTTCTGGACCGACGAACTGGATTCACTGGTGGCCGAGGCCACCGCCCTGCAGCATCCACATCTCAAGGAGAACCCTGATGACCATTGACAAATCCGTCTTCATTCCGGTCGACCCGGACACTGCCTTCGCCCTGATCACCCGGCCCGAACGGCTGCGGCGCTGGCAGGCCGTCGCGGCGCGCGTGGACCTCCGGGTGGGTGGAGAATACCGCTGGACCATCACGCCGGGGCACTCCGCGGCGGGCACATTCACGGAAATCGAACCCGGCAAGCGCGTCGTCTTCACCTGGGACTGGGAAGGTTCCACGGCCCCAGCCGCCGATGCGTCCACGGTCACCATCACCCTGGACAGCGTCGACGGCGGGACCAACGTCCGCCTCGTCCACGAGGGCCTCAGCCCGGAAGCCGCGGCCGGCCACACCGAGGGGTGGAACCACTACTTCGAGCGCCTGGTCACGCTGGCCAGCACGGACGACGCCGGCGCTGACGATTGGGCGGCTGCTCCGGATCCGCTCACGGAGCTCGTCAGCGCCGAGGCCACTCTCGCGATCGTCCAGCGTGTCCTGCGGACGCTGACACATGGTGACGCGGACAAGCCGACGCCGTGCGAGGACTTCACCGTAGCGGAACTCGTGGAACACCTGGTGGGCTCCATCACGGGAATCGGCAAGGCCCTGGGTGTCGCCGTCGTCGATCAGCCGGATGCCGCACCGGAAGTCCGCGTCGCGGACGCCGCCCAGCCCACGCTGGAAGCGTTCCAGGCCCGCGGCCTGGAGGGGACCGTCGACATGGGCTTCGCGGAACTGCCGGCCTCCATGGTGGCCAACATCCTGAACCTGGAATTCCTGGTCCACGCCTGGGACTTCGCAACGGCCACCGGCCAGGACCTGGACGTTTCGCCGGTACTGTCCGACTACGTCCTGGGCCTGGCACACAACACCATCAGCCCGCAGATGCGCGGAAAGAGCTTCGCCGACGAAACCCTGGTGGAAGAATCCGCGGCAAGCATGGACCGGCTGGTGGCGTTCACCGGCCGCCGGGTCATGGCCAACTGATCGCCGAGGGGAATCAGGCCATCGCCCTGAAAACCGGGGCTGCCGGCCCACCGGGGAGTACCGCCTCAGCGAAGTTCCCGGCGGGACGAAGGTCAGGTTCGCCCTGGACCTGCAGCCCCAAGGCCTGATGAAGCTCGTGGGCCCGGGGAGCGCCATGCCGCGAAGCCCCCGGCGCGCGGGGTTGCTCGTTCAGGTTTGGTGGCTAAACCACCGGGTTGGGGACCAAGAGTGACAGGTCAGCCTGGGTGAGCGGCTCGTAGATGGCGGGTTCCTGGTGGGTAACCACGACGGCGTCGCTCACCACATCTGCCAGCCGGCCGTGGCGCGCGTAGGCCTGCCGCTGCAGCCTGGCGCCGGTTCCGTCGGCGAAGATCCGCTGCAGGGATTCCTCGACGTAGGCTGCATCGCCGGCCTCCACCAGGGCGTCGCGGACGTGGTTGTGGAGGGCGGCGATGACGTTGCGCGCGGACTCCGGTTTGTGGGTCAGCGGGTGGAGCAGCTCGCCCTGGATGCCCCACCGGCTGGCCAGCCAGGCTCCCTGGCGCAGGATGATGGCTGAGACCGTGTCCGCCGCCTGCCCGGATTTCCATTCCCGGGCAGCTGTCTCCACCAGGCCCCGCACCAGGGCGGCGATCAGGACGGTGTCGCGGGGATCGAGGCAAACATCGGATACCCGGATCTCCACGGTGGGGTGGCGGGCGGAGAGTCGGGCGTCAAAATCAGGGTTATTGACTACGCCCGTGGCAGCCAGGTCCGCCACGCGCTGGTGGTAGGCCTGCGCCGAGCCGAAGATTTCCGTCGGCCCGGCCGAGGACCAGCGATTCCAGGCCTGGGTGCGGAAGCTCGCGTAGCCACTGTCAGCGCCGTCCCAGAACGGGGAATTGGAGCTCAGCGCCATCAGCGGCGGCAGCCAGGACCTGATGCGGTCCAGGATTGCGACGCCTTCCTCATCGGAATCGACCGAGACATGGATGTGGCATCCGCAGGTCAGCTGCTCACGGGCCACCACGGCGAACTTTTCCAGCAGCGCGTCATAGCGGGGGTTGCTGGTGGAGTGGGGTGTCACTGCCAGCGGGGATGTGGCAAGCGCGGCGATCCTGGCGCCGACTTTTCGGGCGAGTGAGTCCGCGTAGGCGCGGCCTGACAGGATCTCGGCGGAGAGTCCGCTCAGGGTGCTGTGCGGGTGGGTGATCACTTCGAGCTGTTCCTGGTGAAGCTCGACGGCGAGCGCCGGGTGCGTGGAAAGGTCCGCCGGTTCGCCCGGGTCCTGGAGGCGCAGCAGGTCTGCTGCCAGGGGCAGGGGACTGCCGTTGGAGGGATCAACGATCAGGAATTCTTCTTCAACACCAAAAGTACGCACTGGTTAAGTGTGCGCCAACAAAAGCGGCTCCAAATGCCACACCTGTTCCCTGAAACCGTGGAGGCTTCCGGGAGGGCCGCCTGAAGCGGTTAAAACCCCCTATCCGCGGGTGCCCTTTCAGTTCCATAATGGCCACGTAGGCTTCGGGGACCCTCGCGCGGATGATGGCTACGGCGCACGAGAGTCCCAGGTGGCCGCTCCGGCACTTGGCGCAACGGGCGGCCACGCGGCACCGGACAACGGGGTTCCGGAACCGCCACCGGGGGAGAGCATCGCCACCAACGCGAAAGCAAGGCACAAAGGAAATCATCATGCTCAAGGATCGAACCATCATGGCTGTTCTCGCTGCGAAGGACATCAACAGGGCGAAGGATTTCTATCGGGACAAGCTGGGCCTGGAACCGTCCGAGTCCATGGAGGACGACAGCCTGTTTTACAGCGGCGGCAACGGAACGGGATTCCTGATTTACCAGACGGAGAATGCCGGGACGGCCAAGAACACCCAGATGGGTTGGGAAACGGACAACCTCGAAGCCGAGATGGAGGAATTGCGGGGCCGCGGGGTCGTCTTTGAAGACTACGATTTCCCCGGCCTGAAGACGGAGAACGGCGTTGCTGATAACGACTGGGGGAAGTCCGCCTGGTTCCTGGACAGCGAAGGGAACATTCTCAACATCTCCCAGCGCAAGTAGCCACCCGCAGGGCTGATTGGCGCACGAACGGGCCGCACTCGCCGCGAAGGCAGATGCGGCCCCTTCGGCGTAGCACCCCGCCAGGGTTTCCTTGTCCTTTGCTGCCATGGCCGTGGTTAAGCGGTCCATGACCTCGCGTGCCTGTCCCATTTCGACCTCCATGTGTTGAGGGCGGCCGCACGGAAGCGCGGGCCGCTTCGTGATTTGGCCCTGCAACCGCAGGCGCCAATCCCTCTGTGAATACCGCGGAGAAAGAGGAAATCCATGGGCACAAAAACAGACGCAGAAACAGTTGAGGCAGTTCTCCATGACGGCTCAACCATCCCCGTCACGGTCCAGGGAGACGGACCCGGCGTCCTCCTGCCGGTCAGCCTGGCCGTGCACACGACGGCCGAAGCGGCGACGCTGCGCCAGTGGGGCGGGGACCCGGACCTGGGACCAAACCTCATCAACGGACTGGCACCAACCAACCGGGTCCTGGCCGCGGACTACGAGGCGCACCGAATGGCCCACCCGGCGCCGCAGACGCTCACCCCGGGGAACATCGCGGAGGATCTTCTGGCACTGGCCGATGCCGCCGGCGTCGACCGTTTTGCCTACTACGGCTACTCCTGGCTGGCTCTGAGCGGCCTGCAACTGGCACTTCGCACCGACCGTCTGCGGGCGCTCGCCATGGGCGGGTTCCCGCCGCTCGAGGGTCCGTACCGAAGCATGCTGGCGGTCACCCGGGCAGCGCACGCCATGTCCGTACAGAAGGCCGGCCAATCGGCCGACGAACCGGCAGGCCCGGTCCCGGAACCTGAGCCGGGCGACTGGGATTCGGTGTCGGTCCAGAGCACCGAGGCGCAGACGCAGCAGTTTGTCACCCTGTACGAAGCGCTGCAGGGCTTTGACGATTCCGCCGCAGTGCTCCCGGCCGACCTGCCCAGACTCGCGTTCGCCGGCGCCGAGGACCAGATCGACTACAAACCGGTCTGGGGCGGAGTGCGGGTGTCCATCGGGGAGCCCCTGGCGAGGCATCAAGCGGCCCTGGCCAAGGCCGGGTGGGACGTCCGCGTCCTGCCGGGCCTGGATCACCTGGGCGCGATGCACAGCTCGGTGGCGCTGCCCATCCTGGCCGGCTGGCTGCAGAAGACGGGGTGGGTGAAGTAGCTAGGCTGGGGCCATGGATTTTCTCATCAGGCAGGCCACTCCCGAGGACGCTGAAGCCGTGGTGCAGATGCACACGCTGGCCCACGAGGAGACCTATGGCGACCGGCTGTCAGCGGAGTTCTTCCGCGCCCGGAGGGCCAGCCTTCCCGAACGGGTGGAACGCCGTCGGCCATTCCTGGCGGGCCGCGACCCGCGGATCATTGCCGTGGACGCCAACCATGAAGTGGTGGGGCTCGCCGACTCGGGTCCCGCACGGGATGAGGACGGCCCGGAGGTGTTGGAACTGTATTCGCTGTACACACTCCGGCGGACGCACGGCAGCGGGCTGGGGGCCGCGTTGCTGAGCGCGGCCATTGGTGAGAGCCCGGCATATCTCTGGGTGCTGGAGAACAATCCCCGGGCGCAGGCCTTCTACGTCAAACACGGCTTTCGGCCTGACGGCACGCGCGGCCAGCTGCCACCCGAGTGGGAAGAACTGCCCGAAATCCGCATGGTCCGTCAGGGGCGGGGCCGGTCATGACCATGCGGACGGGATCCTTGCCGGCCAAGGGGTCACTACCGCGCTGGGCCAGGATCGCCGTCGCCGTTTACCTGGCGGTGACGGTTGCCTCTGTCGGAGCTTCGCTCGTCACCGGTTCCTTCGAAACGGGTCTGGATGCCGTGTTCCGGGAGCGGCTGTGGCTGGCCGTGGTGGTTCTGACGCTGCCCGTTTCGGCGGCGTATTTCGCCGTGGTCTTCTTCCTTGATTCCTCGGGTCCGCCGCCGCAGGGCGGGTTGAGGCCGACGACGGTTATCTACTACCTGGGGTTCCTCGCCCTTGCGGTGGTCAACGCAGCGCTCTTCCGGTGGATGGTCCTGAGCATCCGGAAGCCGGTTTCGGCCGCCGCCACGCCTGTTGCTAGGCCTGTTGCTGCGCCCGAGGTTCCGGTGGTGTCATTTCACGGGGTCACCCGGAACGTCCGGAGCCTCTGGTGGACGGTGCCCCTGGCTGTCCTGCTGAGCTATCCGCAGTGGCTCGTGGCGGGTTTTGCCTGGTGCGGGATCAGCGGCTGCAGCGGCGGGGGTTTCGGGGTGTCCACAGGGACCGAATGGTTGGCGGTCACCATGAGCGTGGTGAACGGGTTGATTCTCGCGGTGGCTGTTTTTGCAGTGCGCTGGCTGTATCCCACGCGGAGGCGTGCCCTCATCGCCCTGGCGGCCGGAACGCTGTTCGCGCTCCTGGGTGCGGCAGTCACGCACGGCTGAGCACCGCAGGAAAATGCGTGAGCACCCCTCGGCAACGCGGCCAATCGTGGGTACGGTGGCGTCATGCAAAAGATATCGATTGAGGCTTTGGCCCGCCAGCAGATCACTGCCGCAGTTGCGGCGCCCAGCGGGCGGGCAGCCGACACGGCGTTCGGCGGGCATGAGAAGAAACTGCGGCAGACCGTCATGGCCTTCCGTGCCGGCACGCAGCTCAGCGAGCACCAGAACCCCGGCGAGGCAACGGTCTACGTGCTGAAGGGATCGGTCTTGCTGAGGGCTGGCGGGGAGTCTTGGCAGGGCAAGGCAGGGGATCTCCTGATCGTGCCGGACGGGCTGCACAGCCTGGAAGCGGAAGAGGACTCGGCGGTGCTGTTCACGGTGGTCAAGACCGACAGGTAGCGCGGGACTGGTTAACTGGCACGTGAGTCGAGAGAAGGAGCACCATGTCCGGTTTGCCCGCAGCACCGAAACTACGCGTGAGTCTGCCCAGCCAGAACCTGGTGGACGCACTCGAGCCGTCCGCCGGCGTCGAACTCTTCCTGTGGGACATGACCGGTCCCGCGCCGGCGGAGCGGTTCGACATTGTGGTGCCGCCCTACATGGGCGCGGCGGAGGCGCTGACGGCGCTGGACTCCGTGGATGTGGGGCTGGTGCAGAGCCAGTCGATCGGGTACGACGGCGTCGCGGCGGTTCTGCCCGCGGGGTGCCGTTTTGCGAATGCGGCCGGAGTGCATGAGACGTCGACGGCGGAACTTGCGTTGGGCATGATCATCGCCAGCCAGCGGGGAATCCCGGACTTTGTGCGCAATGCCGCGACGGGAACCTGGGACAACTCCCAGCGTCCCAGCCTGGCCGACAGGCGCGTTCTCCTGGTGGGTTACGGGGGAGTGGGGAAGGCGGTTGAGGCCAGGCTGTTGCCGTTCGAGACCGAGGTGACGCGGCTGGCCAGCCGCGGCCGCGACGACGAGCGCGGCAGGATCCACGGAATTGATTCGCTGTACGAACACCTGCCGCTGCACGACATTGTGGTGGTCAGCGTTCCGCTGAGCGAGCAGACCCGGCACCTGGTGGACACCCGCTTCCTGGCGGCGATGCCCGACGGCGCGCTCCTCGTGAACGTGGCCCGCGGGCCGGTGGCGGATACCGAGGCCCTGCTGCGCGAGACGTCGTCCGGCAGGCTCCGGGCCGCCCTGGACGTGACGGACCCCGAACCGCTGCCGGGCGATCATCCCCTGTGGACCGTGCCCGGAGTCCTTATCACCCCGCACGTGGGTGGGGCGAGCACCGCCATGCTGCCGCGGATGGCGCGGCTGATCCGGAAGCAGATCGGGCTGCTGCAGGCCGGGCAGGAACCGGTGAATGTGGTGCTGGGCGGGACCGCCGGGCGGTAGCGGCGCTGGGGCCTCAAGTGTCCGTTCGCGCGAGACGACATCGGGGGCGAGCCGTGTCTTTGGCCTTTTCTCCAACGAATTGCGCCTAGCATGACGCTGGTAGGCGCATCCACTATCTCCGAGTTGAAGGCCAGAGGCCCGGATATCCGTGACTTACGGAATGCGGTCCGATTGACGGGTGCCATGCCGCCCCACTGAATTCCTCACTGATTTCGCAATCCCGAGGAATCGCACAATTTTCGCGGTGCCGGACCTTCATCTTCAAAACACCTAAGGATCCAATGCGCAACCGCTATCTAATCCCTGCCCTGACCGCCGCAACAGCACTTATGCTGTCGGGTTGTGTGGACAACAGCGCCCCGGCGGCGGCGGATAAAGCGTCTTCTGCCGCGGACACCGCAGTCCAGAAGAATGAGGAACTTGCGGCTTTGCTGCCGGAGAAAATGAAATCCGCGGGCGTCCTGAATGTGGGCATGGCCAACAATTACCCGCCCAACGAATTCAAGGACGGCAACGGCGCCCCAGCAGGCTGGTCGGTGGACCTCACCAATGCGTTGGGTGCCTCGCTCGGGCTGAAGGTCAACTTTGACATCGGCACGTTCGACAACATCCTCCCGTCCGTCAAGGCGGGCAAGGACGACATGGGCATGTCGTCGTTCACCGACACGCTGGAACGCGAAAAGCAGGTGGATTTCGTGAACTATTACTCGGCGGGCATCCAGTGGGCGGCGCCAAAGGGCAAGACTGTGGACCCGGACAACGCCTGCGGACTCAAGGTTGCCGTCCAGGCCACCACGTATGAGGACACCCACGAGGTGCCGGCCAAGTCCAAGGCGTGCACGGATGCGGGCAAACCCGCCATTGAAATCTTCAAGTACGACGCCCAGGACCAGGCGACCAACGCGCTGGTGGTGGGCCAGGTGGACGCGATGAGTGCCGATTCGCCGGTGACCCTCTACGCGATCTCGCAGACGAAGGAGAAGCTGCAGACCGCCGGGGATGCCTTTGAAGTGGCGCCCTACGGGATTCCGGTGGACAAGGCGAGCGAGTTCACCCCGGTGCTGCAGAAGGCACTGCAGGCCCTGATCGACGACGGAACCTACAACAGGATCCTGTCCAAGTGGGGCGTGGAAAGCGGCGGCGTGAAGACGGCGGCGCTCAACGTGGCGTCGTCGGCCAAGTAGCCAGCGTGACGCTTCCCAAACATGCCGCCGTGGCGCGGTCCAACCCCGCAACCGGCGGAACGGAAGCGCAGGGGGACGCCATTGTGGCCGTTCCCCTGCGCCACCCCTGGCGGATCTCGACCGCCGTCGTCCTGGTGTTCCTGCTGGCGCTGTTCATCGTGGATGCGTCGCAGCGGCCCGACTACGGTTGGGCGGAGGTGGGCAAGTACCTCTTCGACCGCCGGATCAGCCAGGCCGCCTGGGTGACCCTGACGCTCACCGTCTACGCCATGGCCGGCGCCATCGTCCTGGGGCTGCTCCTGGCCATCATGCGGCTCTCGCCGAACCCCGTGGTCAAGAGCATCGCATGGCTGTACCTGTGGATCTTCCGCGGGACCCCGGTCTACGTCCAGCTGGTGTTCTGGGGCATCGTGGCGCTCATCTACCCCGTGTTCACCATCGGAATCCCGTTCATGACGCCGTGGATCACCATCCCCAACGATGTGTTTACCAACCTCTACATCACCGCGGTGATCGGACTGGCGCTGAATGAGGCCGCCTACATGTCCGAAATTGTCCGCGCGGGCCTGCTGTCCGTGGATGAGGGCCAGGAGGAGGCGTCGACGGCGCTCGCCATGTCGTGGGGCCAGACCATGCGTTACGTGGTGGTTCCGCAGGCCATGAAGATCATCATTCCGCCCACGGGCAATGAGGTGATCTCCATGCTCAAAACCACCTCACTCGTGGCGGCCATTCCGCTCAGCATCGACCTCTACGGGGTGTCCCGCGGCATCTCGGCGGTGACGTTCACACCGGTGCCGCTGCTCATCGTGGCATCGATCTGGTACCTCCTGTTCACGTCGGTCCTGATGGTGGGGCAGCACTTCATCGAGAAGCGCTTCTCCCGCGGAACGGGACGGCGGCAGGCGGGACCGGCGTCGGAAACTGATCCTGCGGCGGCGGCAGTGACTGCTGCGCCACTGGGCAATGATTTGGGAGGCAAGGGATGAACGCTACTCCGATGGTGACAGCGGACCGGATCTCCAAGAGCTTCGGTTCCAACAACGTGCTGCGCAGCATCAGCCTGGAAGTCCAGGCCGGTGAGGTGCTGTGCATCGTGGGGCCCAGCGGCTCCGGCAAGTCCACTTTCCTCCGCTGTATCAACCACCTTGAAAAGATCGACGCCGGCCGCCTCTTCGTGGAGGGGCAGCTGGTGGGTTACCGGCAAAAGGGCGACAAGCTTCATGAGCTCAAGCCCAAGGAAGCAGCGCTCCAGCGCCGCGACATCGGCATGGTGTTTCAGCGGTTTAATCTCTTTCCGCACATGACCGCGCTGGAAAACATCATCCAGGCGCCGATGCGGGTCAAGCGCATTCCGAAGGCCAAAGCCACCCTGCGCGCCAGGGAGCTGATGGAGCGCGTGGGATTGGGGGACAAGGCGGACCACTACCCGGCGCACCTGTCCGGCGGGCAGCAGCAGCGTGTGGCCATCGCCCGGGCGCTGGCCATGGATCCGAAGCTGATGCTCTTCGACGAACCGACCAGTGCCCTGGACCCGGAGCTCGTGGGTGAGGTGCTGGACGTGATGAAGGAGCTGGCCACGAGCGGCATGACCATGATCGTGGTGACCCACGAGATGGGCTTTGCCCGCGAGGTGGCGGACTCCATCGCCTTTATGGACGGCGGCGTGGTGGTTGAGTCGGGCCCGCCCCGCGAGCTGCTGGGCAATCCCCAGCAGGACCGGACCAAGGCGTTCCTCTCAAAGGTGTTGTGAAGGCTGGACCTCAGGGAAGGTAATCCGGAGCCGCTTCGAGCTCGAAGTATTGCTCCAGTGTGGCCATTTGCCTGGTTTGCATGTCCAGGGCGAGCGCCTTTCCCACATAGCGCAGGTGCCATGGCTCGTAGGTGTATCCGGTGATGTCCTCTGCCCCGGCCGGATAGCGGATGATGAATCCGTGCTCCGGGCCGTGCTCGGCCGCCCACTGGCCCGCCGGCGTACTTGCGAAGCAGTCTTGCAGGGCGCAGGTTCCGCTGGCGTTGCCGATGTCCATTGCCAGGCCGGTCTGGTGTTCGCTGTGTCCGGGCCTGGCGGCAAGAGTATCGGCCGTCGTCTGTCCGTACTGACGCACATAGCTGTCATAGAGGCTGGCCTGCTGGCTGAACGAACGGTAGCCGCTGATCGGCATGATATTCACTCCGTCCGCCTTGGCGGCTTTGGCGAGCTGCTTGTAGGCGTCCGCGGCCTCAGCCCGCAGCCGTTCGCCTTGGACCCTGACCAGTGTCGCCGGCACATATGAGGCCGGGTTCAGTGCCCGGTGCTTGTTGACCACTACCTGCAAGCTGGAGGCGGAATCGATGTCGTAGTTCGTCGCGGCGACTGCCGGCACCGACGGCGCGATCAGGCCGAGCGAGAGCACCAGCCCCGCCACGGCACCTGTCATCCTGCTGATTCTTCTAAACACTGTGGCCTCCAAGAAGTGTACGGGACAGATGCGGGAACTTTACCGGTCTGCGGGGGCTTAGTCGAGGTGGTCAATTCGGAACCACTGCATGCCCGCACAGGTCCGCCTGGCGGCCTGAACTCCGCCAGGCCAGACGGCCCCCGGCAGGGGAGCAAATAGGGGGTTCGCGCTATGGACCCTTCGGACCGGCATGCCTAGACTGGCCGGACCCCCAACGCCAGGAAAACATCCAACTGCTCAAGCCACGGGCAGGCCCTGCACCTGGGGTCCATCGCAACACTTCACAACTCACGGCTACCCCACGAAGGTGTGCCGTGCCGAGAGAGGAGAGCACTGATGACTGGAAACAAAGCCGTAGCTTACAAGGAACCGGGCAAGGTCGAACTGATCGACATCGACTATCCAAGCTTCGAACTCAAGGACGGACCGGGCGTCAACCCGGCGAACGTGGGGCGGACGGTACCCCACGGGGTCATCCTGAAAACCGTGGCCACCAACATCTGCGGTTCGGACCAGCACATGGTCCGCGGACGGACCACGGCACCGCCCAACCTGGTGCTGGGGCACGAGATTACCGGCGAAGTGGTGGAGGTAGGTCCCGGCGTCGAGTTCATCAAAGTGGGGGACATCTGTTCGGTGCCCTTCAACATCGCCTGCGGCCGCTGCCGGAACTGCAAGGAACGCAAGACCGGGATCTGCCTGAACGTCAATCCGGACCGCCCGGGGAGCGCCTACGGCTACGTGGACATGGGTGGCTGGGTGGGCGGCCAGGCCAACTACGTGCTGGTCCCGTACGCAGACTGGAACCTGCTCAAGTTCCCGGACAAGGATCAGGCCCTGGAAAAGATCATGGACCTGACCATGCTCTCTGACATATTCCCCACGGGCTTTCACGGCGCCGTGACGGCCGGGGTGGGCGTCGGCTCCACCGTGTATGTTGCCGGCGCCGGGCCTGTTGGCCTCGCAGCGGCCACCAGCGCGCACCTGCTGGGTGCCGCCGTCGTGATTGTGGGGGACTTGAACGAGGGCAGGCTGAAGCAGGCGCGCAGTTTCGGGTGCGAAACCATTGACCTGAGCAAGGGAGGCCCGGCGGAGCAGATCGAGCAGATCCTGGGCGTCCCGGAAGTGGACTGCGGCGTGGACGCGGTGGGCTTCGAAGCGCGCGGCCACGGCCACGACGCCAAGGAGGCGCCCGCCACGGTGCTGAACTCGCTGATGGAAATCACTGCGGCCGGCGGTGCGCTGGGCATTCCAGGACTGTACGTCACCGGCGATCCGGGCGGCGTGGACGAGGCCGCCAAGAAGGGTGCGCTGAGCCTGAGTCTCGGCACCGGCTGGGCCAAGTCGCTCAGCTTCACCACAGGGCAATGCCCGGTGATGAAGTACAACCGGCAACTGATGATGGCCATCCTGCATGACAAGGTGAGCATCGCCAAGAACGTCAACGCGAAGGCGATCAGCCTGGAGGATGCGCCCAAGGGCTACGCCGAGTTCGACGCCGGTGCAGCCACGAAATACGTCCTCAACCCGAACGGATACCTTAACTAGGACCCTCACCTGGCCAGCGGTCGCCGTCGGAATTTCGACGGCGGCCGCTGTGGTCGTTTCGGCGTCTTCATGATCGGGCGATGCTCCTGGCCGCCTACTATGTCTGGTTCCGCGAAAAGGTGCATGCCGGGCCACGTGCCGCCTGAGTACCGAACCCGCTGTGCCTCATTGTAAACGCGAGGTAGCGCGGAACCCTTTCCGCGTAATCAGCGTAGGACTGTTCGAAGAGTTCGGCCAGCATGGCCTCTTCACCGAGGACAAAGCGATGTTCCACAAGCAATTCGACCGGCAGTGTCGCGAGGCCCAGGATGAACCGGCCAAGGTTCCCGCGCCCAGTTGGATGAGCCACCAGCCGACATACATCGGATGGCGGGTGATTGCATACGGGCCGGTGCTGTTGCGGGTATCCTCGCAGACGCCGCCGTTCTTTTCGATGGTCGCCCGAGAGCCGGCATTGTCCTCATCGCACGTGAGAAGAACCCGGCGGATTCCCAATTCCTGGGCTATCGGCAGGGCGTCGGCCAAAGCGGCAGCGGCGTGGCCGCGACGCCTGGCAGAGGGCCTGACGCTGTAGCCGATGTGTCCGCCCTCGTTAAGGAGGTAATCGTTCAGCTCGTGCCTGATTGCCAGTGAGCCAAGGAACGTGTCACCCTCCACAATCCACAAGTACGTGCAGGGCACGTACTCCGGCTTGCGCGGGGTTTCCGGCAGGGCATCTTTGACGAGGGCATCGACAAAGCGGCGAAACGTCGGTGCATCGTTGAGTTCTGCCAAGGACCAGTCCAGCGGGCCCCCGCCGTCCCGGTTGGCGCCGTCAAATTCCGCGGATCCTTTTTCTTCCCCGGTCAGCCGTTCTTGTTCTTGCCTTTACCCTCGGCGCCTTTTCCCTCCTCCGGTGCCGGAGCTGGTGCCGGTACAGGTGCTGGCACCACGGGCGCGGTTTTTTCCTGCGTGGCCTGTGCGGCGGCTTCCGCGTCGGCCTTGGCCTTCTCCGCGGCAACCGCGGCTTCTTCGGCGGCTTTCGCCGCCCCGGCGGCTTCTGCGGCGGCGTTGAGGTCTGCCCGGACGGCGGTGATGCTGGTCATGATGCTCCGGCGCCGTTCCTCGGAAACCTGGCCACTGCCGGCTGCAGTCGCCACGTCCGCTTCCAGATTCTCCAGTGCCGTGAGCGCGGCCGAGTGATCGTTGGCCGCCGCAGCCTGGCTCACGCCGAGGACCAGTTCCCGGAAATGGGAGGCCGTGTCGCGCTGCAGGTCGGTAGCGGCCGGGCCGCAGCCGGCGAGGGAGGCCATCACCGCAATTGCGGCCGCAAGGCCAGCTCCCCATGATCGGGCGCTTTGGTTCTTGGACCGAAACGGGGTCATGGTTCCACACTCTTCTGAAGTTCCTGAAGGTGGTCACCCAGGGTGCCGCTCACCGCAGGGTAAGGCACGACGTCGGCGGTGGACTCTGGCGCCTGGCCCGCTGTCAGTGCCGCGGTCCCGGCCGCCAGTGCGAGAACGACCGGGACGGCCACTGCCCAGAGCCGCACTTTGCGCCTCGCACGGACTGGCCTCTGTCGGCGCGCGCCAGAAGGGCTGTTGGGCCGATCGGCACCAGGCGCCGGCCTTGACGGCAGATCAGGGGAGGGCGATTCTGCTGTGACGGCCGGTGCCCTGAACGGCATGGCCGGCAGCACACGCGTGGTTTCCGGGGCAAGTTCGCCCGGAGTGGATGTCGGCGAGACCAGTGCCTGCCGCAGCGCCGTCTCTATGTCCGCAGCTGTCGGTCGTTCCAGCGGCTCGATTGCCGTCATCGAGCGGATGAGGTCGGCCCACTCGGCAGGGAGATCCGCGGGAATTGTGGGTGCGCGGTGCAGCCTGGCCACGGCGGATTCCACAGCGCTGCCGGGGAACTCCATGGTCTGCTTGATGCATTCGAGCAGGACCAGCCCCAGCGAATAGATGTCGGTGGCCGGGCTGAGCGGGGAGCCCATGGCCTGTTCGGGGCTGAGGTACGCCGCGGTGCCCACCATCGCTCCGGTTGCGGTCAGCCGGGTGGCGTCGGCGATTCTCGCGATGCCGAAGTCTGCCACTTTGGCACGGAGGGGCTCCCCGGGCCGGGTCTGCACCAAGAGGATGTTGCCCGGCTTGATGTCGCGGTGGAGGATGCCGAGGCCGTGGACATAGGCCAGTGCGTCGGCGATGCCCGCTCCGATGACGGCGAGCTCGTCCAGGGGGACTTGGCTGTGCCTGATCCGGCTGCGCAGGTCCTGGCCCTCCACCAGCTCCATCGTCAGGAACGGCCGGGGCTCCGCCGGGACGCGTGTATCGACGCCGACATCGAACAGTGTCACGAGGCTGGGATGGTTCAGCGTCGCCAGCAGTGTGATTTCAGCTTCCTGTCGTTTCAACTCGTCGGCATCGGGGGCCTGGGGTGCGAAGAGCTTCAGCGCCACGTCCCGGCCCAGGTTCTCGTCCCGCGCGCAGTAGACCGACGACATGCCGCCGCGGCCGATCACCTCACCCAGCCGGTAACGTCCGCCGAGCACTTCAGTCCTGCTGTAGCTGGGCGGTTCCGCCACCATATCCGTTCCTTCCGGTGCGCTGCGGCACTATTACTAAATCATAAGGCCACTTACTATGTGCGAAACGCCTCGTCGAATCACGGCTGCGCGAATACGACCAATCCGCTTGCCTCGTGCTACGAATTGCGTCAGAAGCGAGGCTCTCTCACCCCGC
Source organism: Pseudarthrobacter humi (assembly GCF_024294965.1). NCBI lineage: Bacteria > Bacillati > Actinomycetota > Actinomycetes > Micrococcales > Micrococcaceae > Pseudarthrobacter > Pseudarthrobacter humi. Next base: position 55,160 of record NZ_JANCLV010000007.1, on the reverse strand, counting down.
GGGTGCGGTCGGAACCGGCGTGGCGGGGACCGGTGCTGCCTCGGTTGGCTCCGCGGTGGGAGTCACTTGCGCAGGGCTGCTTTCCGGTGCCGCTCCGCCGGTGACAGGCGCCGCGGGAGGGGGCGCCGCCGTCGTGGTTCCGGACGGCACGGATGCCGGGGCAGTGGCTTCCGGGGCCGGCGTTGCGCCGGATCCGGAGGTTGAGCCGGGTGAGGGGGCGGCTGTAGTGGTCGGCGGAGCGGTTGCTGCGCCCTTCGTGGCGCTGGGGTCGCTTTGGATGATCTCCTTGATCTGTTCCTTGAACGCGTTAAGGCGCCCCTGGATCTCGGACAGCGGGATGTTCTGGAGGTTCCGCCCAAACTCGGCAATTTCTGCCCACAGCGCGTTGAGCCTTGCCGTTCCGCCGTCGCTCAGCGGGCCGTCGAGGGTGAGAACGAGCTGACTGGCCAGTGCGTACGTCAGGCAGCGCAGGCAGTTGTAGTTGGCGGCGGCGGACAGATTCTCCGGCACGATCACATCCGCCTGACCCACGATGAGCACCACCTGGAAGCCCACGGCGACGGCGGCGCAGTCGGCGCAGCTGGCGAACGCGTAGGCCTCGTTGGTGGTATCCACGGGTCCGCCGTCTTCGGCCCACACCAGCGCGAAGGCGACGTCGTAGGCCACGGAACCGTCCGTTGTGTTCACCGCCAGGGCCTGGTTGCCGTCCTGCTCCGGGGCGGCGGGCTGGTTGAACGGGAAGACCCACGACGGCGCCGGGGCGGAAGCGGCCGTGGTGCCAGCCGCTGTGCCGGCCCCGGCAGGAGCGGCGCTGGGCACCAGGACCATGCTGAGCTGGGGGTTTTCCCGCGTCGGCTTCGCTGCTCCTGCGGGCCAGAGGGCCACCGTCTTCCCGGTCCCGCCTTCCCGCAGGGCCGAGTGTGCCGCCGTCGGAAAGACAGCTGTGGTGGCGTCGGCGAGAGTGCCGCGTTCGTACGGCTGCACGGGCCGGTAGGTGTCCGCTCCGGGCCACCAGGCCCAGGCCAGCCCGGCGGTCACGGCTGCGATGGCGGCCATCGCCGCGGCCCGCTGAAGGGCCTTGCCGCGGGTTTTCTGCCAGAGACCGGTGGTCAGCTGGCGGACCAGCCGGAGCAGGATATAGAAAATGCCCAGGATGGGGAGGCCGACGGCGGCGATCGCCAGGGCGCGCACCGCGGCTCCTGCGATGTCCCCGGCCGCCAGGCTCTCGGACCATTCCGACTGCTGCTTCAGGACGCTGGCCCACGCCGTGCCCAGGAGCCGCGGCAGCGAGAGCACCATCATGACCAGGCTGAGCACCAGCAGTGGCACGGTGACCAGCACCCAGGCCGTTACCACCGCCCGGGCCCAGGGTTTGAGCACCTGGGCCTCGGGGGCCGTCCGGCGCCAGGGCAGCAGCCCCAGCAGGGTCGGTTTGATGCGCTGGAAGAGGTCCGGGACGCCGGTGGCGTCGGCCAGGATGTGGTAGCCGTCGAACCGCACCAGCGGAAGCAGCTGCCGGACCATCTGGAGGATTTGGGTGACCACCACCAGCAGCAGGGCGTCAAAGCCGGTGGCCCACCAGACACCCATGATGGCCACGGCCACGATCGCGTTGAAGTACAGCCCGCCCAGGTCGGTGCGGAGCCGGCCGCCCCGGCCCAGCCGGTAGGAGTCGGTGACGTCGGTGAAGAAGGCAGGCCAGATGAGGTAGAGTCCGGCGCCCATGGCCCCCGGCGTTGCGCCGCCGCGGCGTGCGGCCGCGGCATGGCCGAACTCGTGGAAACCGGCGGACAGGACGGTCACCGCCAGGACCAGCAGGACGAGCGCCGGGTTGGCGAACGCATCGTGGGTGGCGGAGGCGAGGCCCTTGACCATAAGCACCCACCAGCAGGCAGCGATGAAGGCTGCGCACACGGCCGCCACGATGAGCGGGTTGAACAGCACCGCGAAAGGGGCCGTGATCTTGCGGGTACGCTCCGGATCCGTGACGGTATAGCGGAAGCGCATGCCCAGCAGCGGGTCGGCTTTCCTTACCTCAGGCTGTGAACCGTCGGCCAGCTGGAGCAGCCCCAGCGGCAGCAGCCGGGAGGTGACCAGTGTGCGGACGTTGTCCTCGCTGACCAGCCTTCCGAAGCGTGCGCTGGTGTGGGCCGCAACCTGCTCTGTGGTCCGCTGGCCGTCCGCTGCTTCCAGCACAAGGTACAGCAGGCGTGTCAGCGCGATGGCCTGGCCATCTGCCCGGCGGACCAGCGAAGGTGGCTCCCGATAGCCCGAACCCTTCGGTTCGCCGAGCAGTTCAACGCCATCGGCCCGAACGGGGACGTCGGGCAGTAAGGACCCGGGCGGACCTGCTGGACTCGTTGTAGCGGAAGCAGGAGAAGCCGGCGGGCCGTCCATCCTGGGCGGCCCGCCGTGCACTGTGCTCATTTAGGTGTGCTCACGTGGGAGGTGCTGTCCGGACTACTGCCGAAGATCGGACTGCTGATCGGCGGAAGCGGTGGCTTCGCCGTCGATGTGCTGGCTGATGATGGCGTCCTGCTGCGCCACAGCGAAAGCGTCGCTGTCGATGGAACCGATATTCGCTGCAACGGCCGCGTCGATCGGTGCGGCAACGTTGGCATTGGCAGCAACGGCACCGTTGATCGGGGCCGCGATGTCCGCCTGGGCGGCAAGGTCCACATTGACGTTCAGGAGGTCCCCGTCCAGGGCCGCGGAAGGATCCACCGGCAAAGCGCCGACATCCGAAGCGGGATCCTCGGGCAGGAGCCCGCCGTCGGTGGTTCCGTCCTGACTGGCAGCCGGATCGGTGCCTTGGTCAATGGTGCTGTCCTGCGTGGAGTCCGCTGTGGCATCCGCGGTGATGCCCTGGTCGATGATGACTCCCTGGTCGGCAAGGGCCTGGGCCTCGGATCCAAACGAGAGGATATTCGCGGAGGCAGCAGCGTCGATCGGGGCTGCGACGTTGGCGTTGGCCGCGACAGCCAGATCGATGGGCGCCGCGGCGTTGATGCCCAGGTCCAGATCGGCGTTCAGGTCCAGTACGGAGGCCACTTCCTTGTCGGGGAGCGCCGTACCGCCTTGGGCCATCAGTTCTTCGTCACTCAGCGGGTTCAGTCCATGGTCAGTGCTCACGCGAAACTCCAGATCCGGCACGGTCGCCACTGCCCCCAGTGAGCAGTTTCTACACCGATGTGCCTAACGCCAGTCAATAGTAAGCATGATGATCATTTTTTGGTATCCCGGGGCGACGCAAACTATTGAGTGTTTGTTGCAGGCGCATGGATGTTGTTCCGGATATTGGGATGTGCTCCACATCGTGGTCGAGGACAAAGCCCGGCTTCTCCGGGCGGAGTGCGGTTTGCGTACTTTGCGGACCCGGATGGCAACCGCTGGGTCATTCAGGGCGCAATACGGCCGGGTCCGGCGGGGGCGTAGGATGCCGCTATGGGACTAATAATTGCGCTTCTGGTCATCTGGCTTGTTCTTTCAATCGTTGGCTTTGCCGTGAAGGGCCTTATTTGGCTCGCAGTCATCGGCCTCGTCCTGTTTGTGGCTACGGGCGTGTGGGGCTGGGTGAAGCGGAAGGCCAACGCCTGACCGGGCCAACATCATCGACACTACTTCTCACGGTTTCAGTGATTGGGCCTTAGACGCGCTGGAGAAATGACTCCACTTTGGCGGGGTCACGCTCCACGACATCGCCCAGGGCCCCGTCGATCAGGTCGAGTGTTCCCTGGTCGAGGACCAGCTCCGTGGCTTTGACCGTATCGTCGAGTTGTTCGGGCCGGCTGGCGCCGACGATCGCCGCGGAGACGTTGGTGTTGGCAAGGACCCAGGCGACGGCAAGGGTTGCCAGCGGCACGCCGAGATCTGCGGCGATCGGTTTGAGTTTCTCCACCCGTTCGATGACCGCAGGCTGCATGAATTTGTGCTCGGTCTTGAGCCCGCCGTCGTCGGTGCTGAACCGGCTTCCCGCCGGAACCGCAGAGGCGCCGTACTTGCCGGTCAGGACGCCCTGTGCGAGCGGCGACCAGCACACCTGCGTGATCCCGAGCTCTTCGCAGGCCGGCACGACTTCGGGTTCGATGACACGCCAGAGCATGTTGTACTGCGGCTGGCTGGAGACGAACAAGATTCCAAGCTCGGCCGCCAAGGCGGCTCCGGCGCGAATTTCCGGCACGGTCCACTCCGAAACGCCGATGTAGTGGGCCTTGCCGGCGCGGACGATGTCCGCGAAGGCGCCCATGGTCTCCTCGAGCGGGGTCTCGTAGTCGTAGCGGTGCGCCTGATAGACGTCCACGTAGTCCGTCTGCAGGCGGCGCAACGATCCGTTGATCGACTCCATGACGTGTTTGCGGGACAAGCCTCGGTCGTTCCTGCCGGTGCCGGTGGGGAAATACGCCTTGGTCATGACTTCGATGCCCTCGCGGCGCACACCTTTAAGCGCTTCGCCGAGCATGGTTTCGGCCTTGGTGCCCGCGTAGGCGTCGGCGGTGTCGAACGTGGTGATGCCAAGGTCCAGGGCCTTGCGCACGCAGGCGGTGGCGAGATCCTGGTCCACGGTTTCGCCGTGCGTGGCCCAGTTGCCCAGCGCGATGGCGCTGACGTACATGCCGCTGTTGCCGAGTTTGCGGTATTGCATGGAAGGTCCTTTCAGGGGGTGCCGGGGTGTCCGGCGGAATGCGGAGAATCCGGGGCAGTGGGTGTTGTGCGCAGGACATGTGGAGGTGCCGTTGTTTCCCGGACCACCAGGCGTACCGCGCGGGAAAGGTTTGCAGGGGGCCCTCCCTGCAGGATGTCCAGCAGGATCCGGGCTACGTCCTGACCTTGTTCAGCCACCTCGTGGTCCATGGTGGTCAGGCCCACCACATCGCAGAGTTCGTGGTTGTCGAATCCCAGCACCGAGAAATCCCGGGGAACGTCCAGGCCTGCCTTGCGGAGGACCTTGAGGACACCGAAGGCCATTTCGTCGGAGGCGACAAAAACGGCGGTCGGGACCTGTTCCGTGACAAGCAGCCGGGACATGGCAGCGGCGCCCCCGTCGACGCTGTTCTCATCGAACTGTTCAAGCATGTCGTCCCCAGGCACTCCTGCTTCTGCTAGCGCCTCCCGGTACCCCATGAGGCGCTGCAAAGGAGGGACGCCGCCCAAGTTGCTGCTCTCCTCGTCACGAATGCCGATGAACGCGATCCGTTCGTGGCCGAGGTTCAGCAGGTGCCTTACCGCAGCCCGCCCTGCGCTGACGTTATCCACGGACACCGAGCCGAAGCCCTGCGCTTCGGCACCAAGCAAAGCCACCGCCTGTCCCTGGGCGGTGAGCGATTCCAGCTCCGCCTTACTGGGCTGCAGGGCCATGATGATGACCCCGTCTGTGCGGCCATGCAGATGTGCACTACTAAAAAACCGCTCCCGCTGCGCACGGGTGCCCAGTTCGAAAAGGAGCACATCGAATCCGGCTTGCCGGAGTGTATGTGTGGCTTCGCCGATGACCTTCCCGAAGAACCATTTAGCGAGGACCGGCACCACGATCCCCACGGTCATGGTCCGGCCCGTCGCAAGCCGCGACGCGGCCGGAGACGCCGAATAGCCAAGTTCGTCAGCAGCATCTTGCACGCGCTTGCGAGTGGCGGCCGAGACGCCGGGAACGGAGCGCAGAGCCCGCGAGACTGTAGATACAGAGACTCCGGCTCGTTCCGCCACGGATTCAACGCTGGTTGTCATGTGGTCCACGTTAGACAGTGTTCAACTTTAACGCAAGCGCTTGCAAGAGGTTGGCGTCCGGACCTCGGGGAAGCAGGGACGCCAAAGCCATCTGATCCGGTGTCATGGGAGAGATAGGACTACATTCCGGGAATCTGCTGGGCCTCGTGGACTCGATTTCACTGCCCGGCATGTTGCGAGTTTGTTACCGCTACCTGCGGCTGCGCCTGCAGCTCGAGCGGCCATTCAGTGGACCACCCGGTAGCGCACATGCGTCACGAGGCTCGTCCCGCTCACTTCCGTCGGCTCGAGCGTGAGGTTCGCGACGCCGTCGAGCAGCCGTTCGCCCGCCCCCAGGATCATCGGCGCGGTGTGGAGCCGCAGCTCGTCGATCAGCCCCGCCGAGAGGTATTGCCGGGCGGTCTGCGCTCCGCCGGCAATGGCCACGTCCTTGCTGCCGGCGGCCTCCCGCGCCTGGGCCAGTGCCGATTCGATGCCGTCGGTCACGAAGTTGAACGTGGTGCCGCCCTGCATCTCCAGGGGCTCACGTGCATGATGCGTGAGCACAAAAACCTGTGCGTGATAGGGCGGCTCCTCGCCCCACCAGCCCCGCCAGTCCGCATCCCACGCCCCGGGGCCCGGCCCCGCGAACATGTTCCGGCCCATGATGTAGGCGCCGGCTTCGAGGATGCCTTCGATCGCGGCCGCGTTCGCCTCGGGTTCCTCAAACATCCACCGGTGCAGGAGTTCGCCGTTCTCGCCCAGCGGCTCCGCAGGGCTTTGGTTCGGACCGGCGAGGAAGCCGTCGAGGGAGATGGTCAGATCGCACGTGACTCGGCTCATGCGCCCCATCATGCCCACCGGGTCATGGCCCCTGAGTAGGGCCCGGCTGCTCGATGGTGACGGTGCCGGCGTCGCCATCCACGCGGATCTGCTGGCCGCTGGTGAGCCGCCGGGTGGCAACGCCGGTGCCGAGCACGGCCGGGATGCCGTACTCCCGGGCCACGATGGAGCTGTGGCTCAACGGCCCGCCCACATCGGTCACGACGGCGGAGGCCATCGCGAACAGCGAGGTCCACGCCGGAGTGGTGATGCGGGCAACCAATACCTCTCCGGGCTCCATCAGGGCGAAATCCTGGGGCCCCCGCAGGACGCGGGCCGGGGCGGTGACCCGGCCCGAGCTCGCGCCCGTGCCCTTGATGATGTCGCCGGGTTGGTGCTGCGAGCCCGCTGGCATCATGGACCCGAAGGCCTTTTCCATCCAGCGGCTCTCCGGGAGCAGTTGCGGGGCGGCGGCCTTCATCTGGCCCCGCCACAGCATCTTGCGTTCCTCGACGGCGGCGGCGCGGACAGGCCGGTCGGCTCCTGTAATGGCCACCGCCCGTGCTCCCGGCGCGGCCAGGCCGAACTCGACGGCGCTGCGAAGCTCCTGGTGCCGCAGCCAGAACACGTCGGCGGGCTCGGCGATGACAGCGGAGTCCACCAGCCGCTGCCCGAGTTCGAGCAGCATCCGCCGGAGCAGCGGCCAGGCCAGGCCGACGTCGGCCAGGGCATCCTCGCGGATCGGCGCGGTGTTCTGTGCCCAGCGGAGCAGCCTGAGGAACGCGGCCCGGCGGCGCGGCCCGAGCCGGGTGAAGATCCGGCTGGTGGCGATCTCCCGGCGGTCGGCCGACAGCCGCTGCCGCTCATGGGGGTCAGTGCCCTGCCCCCGCAGGTAGAACTTCACCGTGTCCAGCAACGCTGATGGATCGTCGGCCGGCACCGGGCTGGCGAAGTCCAGGTTGTAGACCGCATGGCCGAACCGGCGGAGGTGGTCCTGGAAGCGAGGACGCCACAACTGCCACAACGGCTCACTGAACCCGGCCGGCGGGAATCCCGTGCGCTGGGACTCGGCCAACGCCGTCGTCGGTTCATGCAGGATCGCAGCAGCGAGCCCTGGGACGCCCCGGGCCCAGGCTGCGAGATCGTACAGGGACTTCTCCGCCCTGATGGGTTCGCTGTCGTAGCCGAGGATGAACGTCAGGGCGGGGGGATCCCCCTCGCGCCGGACGAACGTGTCGTAATACGCACCGAAGGAGATTTCGCTGGTTGCGGCGAGCGGAATGACTGACTGCACTGCTGTGTAGTACACGGTGCCGGCGTCCAGCAGCGTCTGCACACCCTCGAGCAGTTCCGCACCGGAGAGCTCCGCAACGGGCTTCGCGGACCAGTCTTTGATCACGCGTTCGTAGCGGGGATGCGAGAATTCGCGCCAGCCGGCCACGCCCATGTGTGCCTGGCCGCGGGCCAGCGCGCGTACCGCCTTCAGCGACTTGCCCATCACCCGCCACATCCCCGAGGTGCGGTAGTAGTAATAGGCGTAGCCGTTGATGGTGGGCAGTCCCACGTCGTCCTCGCGGATGACGTTCGTGCCCACGGCCTCGTTCATCAAGGCCCGCAGCGAGCGGGACACCGAGCCGTCGATGAGGTCGGCGAACAGCGGCGAGAGCGGGTCCGGCAGCTGTTCCACGATGCTCGCCCGGAAGTACATCCCCTTCGGGTACGGCACGGGCCAGGTGTCCGGGGTGTCGGCTGCCGGTTCGGGCAGCGCCGTGATGGGGCGGGACTGCAGGATGAAAAACCCGTCGCCGGCCCGCGCCCACTCGATGTCCTGCGGTGCCCCGAAATGATCCGCACTCCGCGTTCCGTAGGCCGCCAGTTCGGTGGCCGACGTATCGTCCAGTACGGGCGCACGACGGCGGGCTGCCGCCACCGGCTGCTCCCGGGTGCCGTGCTCGGCGTAGACAGTCATAACCGCCTTGTCGGCCGTGTGCCGCGACACGACGGCGCCAGTCCCGGCCTCGACCACGACGTCATCCGTGGTGACCGCTCCGCTGACCACGGACTCGCCCAGGCCCCACGCGGCACTGATGGCGATCTCGTCGCGGCGCCCGTTGGCCGGGTTGGCGGTAAACATCACCCCGGCGGCCTCGGCCTCCACCATCCGCTGAACCACGACGGCGAGCCGCACCGAATCCGGTCCGACGCCCGCGCGGGCCCGGTAGGCCATGGCGCGAGCCGTCCACAGGGACGCCCAACAATCGATCACGGCCGCGGACAGCGCCTCGGCTCCGCGCACGTTCAGGTAGGTTTCCTGTTGCCCGGCGAAGCTGGCTGCGGCCAGGTCCTCGGCCGTGGCGGAGGAACGCACCGCGACGGCTGTTTCCCCGCCGTCGTCCAGACGCGCGTCACTGAGACGCCCGTAGGCGGCGCCGAGTTCCGCTGCGATGGCGGCCGGAATGGTGCCGGCCGTGAACAGGGTTCTGATCCTCTCCGAGGCGTCCGCGTAGTCCTGGGGAGAGGCCTGCGGCGACAGGGTGGCCAGTTCCTGGATGCGTGCCTCGAGTTGGTTGGCCTCCACAAAGTGCGAATAGGCGGCAGTGTTCAGCACAAAGCCCGGGGGAACCGGGAGACCGGCCTGGATGAGGCCGCCCAGTCCCACGGCCTTGCCGCCGGCCATGGCGATGTCGGCTGCCCCCAGATCGCCCAAACTGTTGACGTAGGTCATGACCGCGCGTCCTTACTGCCCGGTTATGGGGCGCCTGCAGCGAACCTGATTCTCCACATACTGGCACTGCCGCAGACAAGAGGCCATAGCTCGCGCGTGTCTTAGGATTCACTCCCGCCGTGGCGCACCTAAGCTCGATGCATGGGCAAAAACCAGCACGGCGAGTTGGAAGGGCAGACCTCCATCAACGAGCTGCTCGACAAGCCCATCGGCGACACCCACATCCAGCTGGTGCTGCCCATCCACGTCCAGCTCCGGCCGGGGGAGTTCCGCCGGGTGTCCTGACGCGGTGGAACAGGACCGCAGAGCACGACGGCGGCACCCGGGTTGGGTGCCGATGGTCGCCTTGGCGCATGAGCCAGCACCGAAATCCGGACAATCCGACAGGGGACAACCATGAGCTATGTGCGAAAGCTGACCTTCAACCTCAGAGTGCGTGGATTGTCGGAACCGGAGATCGCCGACGTACTGGATGACGTGCGGGCGCATGGGGCCGCCACCGGGACTGCCGCGGAAGCCACCTTTGGCACAGCCGAGGAGTACGCGAAGCAGTTTGCCAAGAAGAAGAGGCGGACACGCGGGAGCATCATCACGATGGTGGGCTTAGGGATAGCGCTCGCCTACGTCCTCGTTGTGGTCCTCCTGATGCTGCTCTTCAGGAGCGACGTCCGCGATTTCGTCGGCCCGGTATCGCTCCTGCCAGCCACGGAGGTCATTCTGGCATGTGTCCTGGCTGGGTTCCTGACCGATTACTTTCAGCCTGCGCAGAGCTCCCGCGGCTGAGGTGAAGCTTTCAATGATGCATTCCGTTGAATTTGGATCCGGCACTCCGATCCTGATGATCCATGGCTTCTGCGTGGATCATCACCTGTTGCTGGGGCTCGATTCCGTTTTTGCCCTGCAAGGACGGTGGAGACGCGTTTATGTTGACCTTCCGGGCATGGGCCAGTCCCCAGCAGGGCCCGAGGTTGACAGCGCAGATGCCGTCGCGGAAGCCGTTGTCTCCTTCGCACGGACAACTTTCGGAGACGAAAAATTCGCGGTCCTGGGCAATTCATTTGGCGGGATGATCGCCCGGCAAGTTGTGGCTGAATTCGGCGACCAGGTCCTGGGCCTCGCACTCCTTTGCCCGGTGGCAGTGGCCGAGCACGGGGCACGAACTGTGCCGGCCCAAACTGTCCTGCAAAAGGACCAGGTCCTTGTGGCGTCCTTAGACCCCCGGGACGCGGCGGACTACGAGGAGATGGCAGTGGTCCAATCTATGGAGAACTGGCTCCGGTTCCGCGAATCCGTGCTCCCCGGCTTGCGGGCCTTTGACCAGGCGGCCGTCCAACGAATTTCGAGCAGTTATGCCCTGGGTCGAGAGCCAGAGCATCGATCCCCGAAGTTCCAACGCCCAACCGTGATTATTACGGGACGCCAAGACCACGTGGTGGGGTTCCAGGATCAGATCGCCCTTTCCGGCCACTACGTGCAATCCACGTTTGCGGTTCTCGACCGGGCCGGCCACAACGCACATCTTGACCAGCCGGCACTCACCGGTGCCCTCCTCGGCGAATGGCTTGTCCGTATGGAGGATGGGATGCGAGACGATCCGTCTGGCGCTATGGCTTCGTTGCCTTCCACCCGATTATCGCCAGGCATCAATGGCGGACCTTCCTGACTTTCAGGCCGCGTCGTCTCGACGGAGTTCCAGTGTTCTGGTCCGCGATCCGGCGGAGGCGGCGCCAGCGGATGCCGTTACGAAGGTGAGCCTGGTCAGTGGGATGTGCCGGATGCACCGGCCTCGATCCACTCCTACGGTGGCGAGTCCGGAGGATAACCACCAGCGTCACGCCCAGCCAGGCGAACGCTGCCCCGAAGACGAGGAAAACCGCCGGGATTGTGTCCATGATTAAGTTTAGATCCCAACCCGTAAGCGCACTTACTAGACCTTAGGCACCTGGCCAGCGGCCGCCGTCGGGAATTACGACGACGGCGCACGGCTTGGGAGCGCCGCTCGCGTTGGTACTTGGGCGCGCCGGTGGATGAAGTATTCGGCCACCGCCAGGCTGAGTACCCATGATGCGCCAATCAGAAGCGCCCGGGTCAGTTCGTCAACCGGCCCCACCAGGAGAATCCACGGAATGGTCACCACAACAATGGTTCCCTGGGCGATGCCGATGGCGTACGCCCGCGACATCCATTCGCTGTGCCGGACGTAGTTCCGGCGCCGCACGGCGATGAATCCCAGGACAATGAACGCCACCATGGCGGACCCGAAGGCCAGCCGAAGGGCAAGTAGAAGCGGCCCGTCCAGGGGCGGGAGATCGTAGAAAACTGCCATCCACAGACCCGACAGGGCGGCGAGCAGGCCGGTGGGGGCAAGAATGCGTCCCGCGATTTTGTGCCAGCTGGCCCTGCCGCGCGTGCCCCGTCGAAGCGAGGGAACGAACTGAAACGCCCCCAGCACCAGGTACACCGTGACCGTGGGGATATGGATCAGTACGGGGACTGGCGAATCGAAGAACCGCGCGTTATCCGGCGTGATCCGACCTCCCCAGAGCTCGGTCAGGCGCACGGTCCCGGCGATGACCGGGACGAGGCTGAGGAAGATCAGGGCGGCAGGTACGAGCCAGCGGGCCCGGGGGCTTTGACGGGAGCGGGGAACGGTTGCAGATTTCATGAGTTCGCTTCTCTGGATCGCAATTTGGAGAGTTGGCGGCCGGAATACGGTGCCCAGCACCACGCTGTTCGTACGGCCAACGTACTGCACCCGGTCCGGATAGACGATAGGCACGAGGCCTCTGCATAAATATGGGGAACAGCAAATTACGTCATCCCTTAGCACCTGTTTCCATTATTAAGCCTCGAATTCCCCGATCGACGAACCGCTCAAGATCAGCTCAAGACCGGATCAATGTTGTACCAAGATCCGCGAAGTATCGGCCGTTCGCAGCCGCCGCAGAAATAGGGTCTTCAGTGACGCAAGCGTCGACAGGGTAAAAGCCCGGCTAATTGTCGGGCTTTTATTATTTGGGGGAAATAATGTCGAACAATGAAGTGCTCCGGGCTCCAGCATCTGGTGGTTCCGGGTCAAGACCACCAGGCAGGCCACGTGCTTCCACGTTTATTGTCGGAGGCATTACTGCGCTCTTTGTGATCATAGGGGCGTTCAGCGGCGGGGCTGGCGGCGCGCTGGTGTTCCTGGCCATCTCCGGTGCACTTACCGGCCTCTACATTTTGGTGACCGGGCGGCGTTCCTGGGCGTGGCTCCCGGCGAAGCGGAAGTCAGGGGCCATAGCCCTTGCGGTCTCGTTCGCTCTCTTCATCGGCGGCGCCGTCGCGTTGCCGCGTACCAACGCGGAGGACTTTCAGGCAGCCTCCTCGGACTGGAATGCTTCGCCAGGAACCGCCACAGCGAGCGCATCTGCAACAGCCACGCCGACGCCGTCGTCCGCTCCAACTGCGCAGGCGACGGGCGCCCCGCTTGATCCTGAGACTCCAAGCCTCGTTGCAAACGACGTCACGGCTCCGAAGAGGCAGCCCGCCTTTGCCACCAAGGCGATCGACCTGCTGGCTACCCTTGCCATCAAGGGCCGGGCGCCGAAGACAGGCTATGAGCGTGCGCTCTTCGGTCAGGCCTGGGTGGACGTAGACCGTAACGGCTGCGACACGCGGAATGACACCCTCAAGCGCGACCTTACGGGGATCACCTACACCAACAGCGTCCCCTGCAAGGTGCAGTCCGGAACGCTGGCGGACCCCTACACCGGTACCACCATCAGCTTCCTGCGGGGGAGTGCCACCAGCAGCGCCGTCCAGATCGACCATGTTGTTGCCCTCAGCGACGCCTGGCAGAAGGGCGCGCAGCAGCTGACCACGGAGCAGCGGACAGCCTTCGCCAATGACCCCCTGAACCTCCAGTCCACGGACGGTCCCACCAACATGAAAAAGGGCGACGGCGACGCCGCCACCTGGTTGCCGCCGAACAAAGGCTTCCGTTGCGAATACGTGGCCCGGCAGATTTCAGTGAAGGCAACGTACAGCCTGTGGGTCACCCAGGCGGAGCACGACGCGATGGCCAGGATCCTTGCCGACTGCTCCGGCCAGCTCGCACCAACAAACGAGCAGGCACCAGTCGCCGCGGCCCCGGCCCCGGCCCCGGTGGTAGCCGCTGTCCCGGTGGCTCCCGCTCCCGCTCCGGCCCCGGTGGTTGTGGTGCCTGCTCCTGCCCCGGTTGCTCCCGCGCCCGTTGTTCCGGCACCTGTACCTGTTCCTGCAGCTCCGGCCGCTTACTATGCCAACTGCACAGCCGCCAAAGCAGCCGGCGCCGCTCCGATCTATGCCGGCCAGGCCGGCTACCGCGCAGGACTTGACCGCGATTCCGACGGCGTGGCCTGCGAGAGCTAGCCACGCCAGTCACTCCACCGTTCCAAAATTTTCCAAGGGGGAAAAATGAAGAAGACACTTACATTAATTGTGCTGACCGGCCTCATCCTGACGGGATGCAGTGGAAAGCAGGCTTCAGCAATTTCAAGCGCTGACGCAGTGGCTGTTGAGACTGTCGCTGTTCCAGATGTGCTGAGCCTGACCCTAGACAAGGCCACGGATCAACTGGAAGATCTCGGGTTCAAGGTCGAGGCTGTGGACACGGTCGACGGCAAGTCGATCATCATCGAGAAGAACTGGGAGGTGACGTCCCAAGACCCCTCGGAAGGCGCGCAGGCGGCAAAGGGCTCCACCGTTCACCTCGGCGTCAAGAACCTTGAGAAAGCTGCGGCGGAAAAGGCCGCTGCTGATAAGGCCGCCGCCGACAAGGTGGCAGCAGAGGCGGCTGCTGCAGCAAAGGTTGTGGCGGACAAGGCTGCGGCAGAGAAAGCCGCGGCAGATCTGGCAGCCGCGCAGGCCGTGAAGCCAGTTCCAGTAGTCCCCGCACCCGCCCCGGCCCCGGCACCGGCACCGGTGGTCCAGGCGCCAGCAGCCGTTTACTACGCAAACTGCACTGCGGCACGCGCTGCAGGTGCGGCGCCCATCTATGCCGGAACACCGGGATATGGGACGCACCTCGACAGAGACCGTGACGGAATCGGGTGCGATAAGTAAGCGAATCGGACGATTGATGCCGCGGATACCTTTCCTCTGGAAGGTGTCCGCGGCTGTCGGCTTTAGTGCTGATCCAGGCCAGGGAGTGCTGAGCATGTTCAGCCGCATCACCGCGCTGGACTTCCCTCTAATGGCACGAGTAGCCGAACTGGGGCACTTTGACATGGACACGCCGCGGTTTGAGCCGTTTCGGGGCCGGGTCACCGTCAATGTGGCCCACGACGGCGCCCCGCTGACGGCGAACGCTGCACTCTAGGCCAGGCCGCGCCAGCAGGAGCCTGAACGGGCAGATTGCTGACGCCTCCGCGCACCCTGGCGAGCAGCCACGCCGACCGCGGGATCGGCCAGAGGATGGCCAGCACGAGTACCGGCACCAGCGAGATGCCGACGTCGGGAAACTGGCGGATGATCACAAACAGGTGGGTGTCGAACCGGGCCGGGGCGTAGACGAGGCACAGCCACAGGGCGAACCCGTCCAAGGCGAGAGCCGCCACTCCCCACGCCAACGGAACCCAGCGTTTCCGGGACGGAGCGCGCCGCCGGAGCAGGAAACGCAGCGCCAGCCCCATGCTCACCAACTCCGCCAGCAGCAGCGCCAGCGAAACCGCCCAGCTGTAGCGCTGCAGCCAGTCCTCGAACACCACCGCCGGCACGGGGGAGTGCCCGTGGAGGATTCGCAGGACGTTGGTGTCGATGGCCTTCAGCCGCGATGGGGCGGCGGTGTCATTGCCGTTGATGACCAGCGCAACGCCGAGGCCGGACTCCGGAACCATGGCCAGATAGGTGTGGCTGTTGCCCCATTCGCCCTGATGCTCCAGGAGCCGCGGCAGGTCCGCCTCGGGGACGGGCGGTGCCGCGGGATCGGCGGACTCCGCGAGCGGACGGGTGAACCATCCCATCGCGTACCCCTTGGACCCGTCCACCTGCACGAGAGGCTCGAACATCGCCTCCAAGCTTTCGGGACGGAGGATTTGGGCATCGCGGTACCGTCCGCCGTCGAGCATTGCGATCAGCTGATGGCCCAGGTCCTCGGCGGACGAGTACAGGGTGGACGACGGCATCCCGGTGGTTGGCGCGGGCACGTCGGTCTGGCGCCAGAACGAGCCAAACCACAGCGAGTAGCCGGCGGCCGCATTGTCCGCGCGCGCGGCAGCCTGGGTGGGATGGCTGTGCGTCATCTCCAGCGGCCCGAAGACATGCTGCTCCAAGTACTCGCTGAACGGCTGGCCGGAGACTGTCTGCACCAGGAGGCCCAGGATGTTGAAGTTGGCGCTGGCGTAGTGGAAGGCCTGGCCGGGCTCGCCGGCCAGCGGGGCTCCTGAGAGGGCCCGGACCCCTTCTTCGAGAGCCTCCGGGCCCTGTGCGTCGGAGGCTTCGAATGCCGTGTCCTTGGATGACATGCCGCTGGCCTGGTGGAGCAGGTGGCGGACCGTGATGGCTTGCGAGCGACTGTCGTCCAGCGTGAACCAGGGCAGGTAGGTCTGCACCGGCTCATCCAGCCGCAGGCGGCCGGCCTCCACCTGCTGCATCACGGCGATGGCCGTGATGGACTTGCTGGTGGAGGCCAGCAGCACCGGCGTCTGGGCGGTCATCGGGCGCCCGGAGTCGTCGGCGCGTCCAAATGCTGCGGAGTGCACCTGGACGCCGTCCCGGACGACGGCGATGGCGGCGCCCGGAATCCCAAGGGTTTCCAGTTGCTCCCGGAGGAAGGTGTCCAGCACGTCGTAGGTCTGCTCGGGGCTCACGGGTCCTGTGGCCGGCGGGCCGGCAGGGGCCGGTGCCGGTGTGGTGGCGCCGCCGAGGATCCCCACGGTCAGCAAGCACAACAGGAGACAGCGCGCTGACCAGGAAATAGCTCGCATGCCCGCACCTGCACTTCGGCTGACCGTCCCTTCACGGTATGGCCTGGCCAGGTGGAAAACAATGCAACGCTCCCAAAGCAGGGTCGCCAATGCAGCCCCTGATCCAGAGCAGAACTCCTACCGACGGCCCCGGCAACCCCTCGGCTGCTGGACATCCTTGAGCTGGCCGGCGTCGTGGTTGTTCCCGTGGCGATTGACGCTGACGGACCCATCCCGGAGTCCCTCAAACAGGCCCTCACCAAGCAGCCCGTGGCGTTCATTTATGAACCGTGCGCTAACTCCCGGTCGGGCACAAACATGACGCCCGAGCGTCGGGACTTAATTGCTGACGTACTGCGGGATACGCGGGTGCTCATCATTGAGGATGACGGACTGGGGGACCTCGCCCTCAGACCGTATGCGGGCCTGGGGGCGCTTCTTCCGTCGCAGACCGTGCTGGTCCGCAGCTACTCCAAATCCCACGGTCCGGACCTCCGGCTGGCCGTCGTGGGCGGACCGGCCGAGCCGATGGAAAGGGCCAGGCTTTACAGGCAGTTCGGGGCGGGTTGGACCAGCCGCACGTTGCAGAATGCGCTGGCATGGATGCTGACAAGCGATGCAGTGAGGGCGCAGGTGCAGCGTGCGCGCACCGAATACGCTAAACGACGAACCCAGATGGCGGAACTTCTCGCCGACCGCGGTGTCGTGGTCGAAAGCCATGATGACGGGCTGGGTTTATGGGTGCCGGTGCTCAATGAGCAGCAGGCGCTGCTGGTGCTGGCATCGCACGGTGTCGCGGCGGGCGGCGCCTCGGGCGGAGCTATCCGCAGTGGCCATCGGCAGAGCATCCGTCTGGCGATTGGAAAGCAGCTGGAGCGGCCGGACGAGGTTGCCGACCTGTACGCCATGGCTTCCCGGGCCCTTTAGTGCCTGCCTGCACCGTCCGCCGCTGGCCGCTTCCACAACGCCACCGCGAGGACGGCCACCCAGAGCAGAAACGCCCCGATGCTGATCCGTTCGCCGATGCCCAGCACGAGGTTCGGTCCCGGGGCCGCCACAAACGCCACCACGCCCATGCCCGCGCAAACAGCAAGCGAAACGAACGAGTAGACACGCATCCTGCCGTGGAACCCCACTGCCACGAAGCACATTGCCGCGACCATGAGGGCAAGCTGCACGATGGTGGCCACGATATGCATGGGAATCGACGCTTCTTCACCGAGCGTCAGCGGATAGAAGCCGCCCACGATGTTCCACAACCCGTACCCGATGAGCAGGCCGCCGCCGATCCGCAGGGCGCGGTGGCCGCGCGCAGAAATCCAGACGCCGACGCCGAATGCCGTGAACAGCAGCGCGTAGAGCCACATGAAGGGGACCAGGACGTCCCGGCCGGGGGAGCCGACGGCGAACAGCTCGCTCACCATCTGTTCAGTGCGGCGGTAACCCTCCCACCGGGCCGCCGCCAAAACGTCGGTGGCAACTACGTATGACAGCGAGGACAGCGCCCCTGCCGCGAGCAGCCCCCGGCGGAGAGCCTCACCACGTTGGCTTCCGGGCTTTGCAGCCCGCCTGAGCTGCGGAAGCCGATGCTTATCGATTGACATTTCCGGATGTCCTCAGAGCCCGCGGCCTGGCCGGTCGTTGGCGTCGGGGCCCGCGGGCGTTTGCCCCCACGCGTCTTCGCCTACCGGTACAACCCTGCGCCGGGTTGGCGGAACGCCGCTAGGGGCGAACGTCCCTGGCCCTGCGGCCACCGATTCATATCCGGTCCCCCATCAGAAAACTTCCGTCACTCCAGCCTAGGACGGCCCCATTCCCCTCCGAGGTCTGACCAGGATCGGGCGGCGGGGGCCGCCACGGCACCCCTGTATCCTGACAAGGCAGGGTGGATGGCCATACTGGCCCGCCGCAATCGCCACTCGCCGCGGCCCCCGGACTCTTGGAATGGATCCAAATCACTACTGACACACCAGCTCCCGTGGGAATCCCGACGTCGGCTCCCAATCCCTCGCGCACAGCGGTGGATGATCCCGCCGTCGTGACCTGGGTCGAGGCTGGTGTCAGCAGGACCGCGCGCTGGCGTTCGGCGAACGGCAGACCGGCGCCGGCGCGCGTCGAAGTGGTTACTGACTCCCTCACGGCCGATGAGGCGAACCGGATGGCGTCACAGGGGATCGCGATGCTCTGGCACGGTGACTTCCACAACGCGCGGCAGATCCTCAACGCCCTCGACCGGCGGGTAGGCGCCGGAAAGAAGAAGACCGCTGCAACTCCGGCTGAAAAGTTTTATCGGCATCGCCAGTCCGCCTCGCACCGTGCGCGCATTCTCGGCCTGGTGCTGATTCCACTAGATCCGGGCCCGGTGGTGCCGCTCCGCCGTGCACCGGACATCCGGCAGGCCGCCGCTGAAGCGTACGGCGATATCGGCGAATCTTCGGTTGTGTCACTGCATGAGCTTGTCGGGGCAATTGGCGCCCACGAGTGGCGACGGAATGGCGTCTACGTCGATGCCCTGCAGGGCCGCATCCACCCGCACTATGGCACGTTCTTCCCCACCCGGAGTGAGTATGTGGATCTCGTGGCGGCCGCGCCGCTGCCCTCTGACACGCTGGCGTTCGACGTCGGAACCGGCACCGGGGTGCTCGCTGCCGTCCTCGCGCGCCGTGGCGTCCACCGCGTGATCGGGACGGACAATGAACCGCGTGCCATCGCCTGCGCGGGTGAGAATTTCCGGAACCTCGGTGTCCAGGACCGTGCCGAGGCCGTCCTGACCGACATGTTCCCGCCCGGACGGGCGCCGCTCGTTGTCTGCAACCCGCCCTGGATTCCGGCCACGCCGCATTCCACCCTGGACAGTGCCGTCTACGACCCCGGGAGCAGGATGCTGTTCCGCTTCCTGAACGAACTCTCCGACCATCTGGAGCCGGACGGTGAGGGCTGGCTTGTCCTGTCCGACCTGGCCGAGCACCTTGGCCTGCGGTCGCGTGACGATCTGCTGGCCGCCATCGAGGCGGCCGGGCTGACGGTGGTGGATCGGCTCGACACAAGGCCAACCCATCCGAAGGCATCGGACCGCGACGATCCTCTGTTCGAGGCGCGCACGGCCGAGGTCACCTCCCTGTGGCGGCTTGTTCCCCGGTAGCCACAAGCTTCGCCGCAACGCGTGCCAGCCACCGGACAGACGCAGGCTATGGATCTGCTCCTCCGGGGCCGGCGCAGCCGCCGTCGAGCAGTGCGTCACGGACGACGGCGACGACGGCGCCCGGGTTGGTGCCGCCAGTGCGTGACGGGTGAAGATCGTGAACATATCAGAAATAGCAACGAATGTTCACTATCTTCACCATTTGTTTCTCACGCCTGTTATGGTGAATATATGGAACATCCGGCTGAAACTCCGTTCTTCCGCGCCATGGATTCGAAATCCTTTGGCGCTTCGGTCCGTAGCGCCCGTCAGGAGCGGAAGCTGACGCAGAGCGGTTTGGCCGAGCTCATCAACGCGAGCCGTCACACCATCGTCCGCCTGGAACAGGGCGAGAATGTTTCTTTGGAGACGGCCATCGCGGCGGTGCGGGCCCTTGAGCGGGATATTGCCCTTATTCCGCGGTTTTCACGTTTGGACGTCAAGCAGTGAGGCTTAATGAGCGGCTGGCCGTCTGGCTGCATGGCCGGCGGATTGCCTGGCTCACGGGAACGTCGTTGCGTCCGCGGCTTGAATACCTCCCGGACCTTGTAGCTGAGTACGGTGCCGGCGCTGCCCTGCTCTCGTTGTCTTTGCCGTTGCAGTCCAAAGCCATCAACGGTCCGGCAGTGCTGAACTTCTTCGATGGGCTCCTCCCGGAAGGTCAGGTTCGTGCGCACTTGGCCGACCTGCACGGCGTTGCTTCCACGGACATCAAAGCGTTGCTCGCGGCGGTGGGCGCTGACTGTGCCGGCGCGGTGCAGGTCCTTCCCGACGGCGTGGATCCCGGGGAGGGGGGAGAGCTGCTGCCGATGACCGAGCAGGAAGCGTGGAGGCGGCGCCCCGGGCCGGCCAATACCAGCCGCTGTCGCCTGGCAACATTCGCCGATTCCGGACTTGCTGGCGGCCGAACATTGGGCGCTTGAGCTGGCCAGGGCGGCAGGCCTTCGTACGGCACGGACACGGTTGGAGACGTTCGGCACCCGGGATGCCCTGGTAGTGGAGCGCTATGACCGAACGGAGGACCACAGGCGGATTCATCAGGAAGACTTCACGCAGGTTCTGGGGATTGCGTCTGCGGCAAAGTATGATCAGTCGACCGCGGCACCGTCACGCCTCGCGCAAGTGGCTGCAACCGCGTCGCTGCACAGCCGAAATGCTGCGGCTTTCAAGAGTGAGTTGTTGAAGGCTGTGGCTTTCAATGTCCTTGTCGGCAACGGCGACGCCCATTCCAAGAACTACTCGGTGCTTATCCGGGAAACGGGCGAGGTGGAGTTAGCGCCCCTGTATGACGTCGCGCCAACGCTGCTGCTATATGCGCGCAGCTCCAATGCGGGGCATTCAGTGGCCGGGCAGGCCCGGCTGAACTACATCACCCTGGACCATCTTGTGAGGGAGGCTGGCAGTTGGGGGATGGACGTCGAGGAAGCCCGCGCCGGCGTGACGGGCATCCTCGTTGCGGCGGCGGAGGCTCATGCGTCCGTCCCCCAGCGCCTCGCGCACCTGCCCGCCCTCGTGGCTGCTCGTGCAGAAGATCTCATTGCCGGAAGCACGGCGCGCAGGCAGCTGTAACCGGACCAGGTGGCGCTGGCCGGAGCCGCCTCAGGTGTACATGAGTGAGCCCGGCGTGGTGAGCTTTTCGCCGGTTTCCAGCCAAGTCTTCAGGCCGGAGAGGATCATCGGCCAGCCGCCATAGAGCTGCTCGTTGGCGCCTTCGCGGAGTTGGTCGTGGGTGACGGTGAGGTGGCAGGAATCGCCCACGGGTTCGATCTCCCAGGTGATGCGTGAGGTGCCTTCGGCCTTCACGTCTTCGCCCCACAAGGCGGTCATTGTCTGGACCAGACGGCGCGGGGGATCGACTTCGATGTTTTCGCCTTCGCCGAGGAGCGCGCCGTCGGCCTTCGGATTGCCCATCTCGAAGCGGCTGCCCGTGGTCCAGTCGGATTTGATGCTGTTGCCGAACTGGTACTTGCTGCGGATTTCGCTGGTGGTGATGGCTTTCCAGAGCAGCTCCGGAGTGGTCTTGATGTAGATTTCGAAGATCTTTTCCATGGGACTTTCCAATCTGGTTTTGAGGTCGCTGAGGGCAGCGGCCCATGGTTCTGCATACTTGCTGACCCAGCGGTCGTGGACCAGGCGGATGGGCACCGGATTGAGGAAATGGAGTTTCTCCCGGCCCCGACGGCGGGTGACCACCAGGCCGGCTTCCTCCAGCAGCTTGAGGTGCTTCATGACCCCGTAGCGGGTCATCTCGAAACGGGCTTCAAGCGCGTGCAGGGTCTGCCCGTCCTCCCGGAAGAGCTCATCGAGCAGGTCCCGGCGGGTGGGGTCGGCGAGGGCCTTGAATACGGCGTCCATAGATCCAGAATAGGTGACTGATTAGTCACATGTCCAGCGTGGATGTGCGCATGAAGCCGCTCATGCCGCCCTCCACCTTGGCGACATCACAGCTCCTGATGCTCTTTGGGACTAGGGGTCGGTCCATCGTTGTGTGGCTAAACGGCACCCACGGGGCGGGACTTCCTGCAACGGACAACTTCCAGCACTGGGAGCTACTGGCGGAGATCAGCGACGGTCTCGCCGGGCTCGGCATACCCAGGCCACGCTCCGCGATCGTATACAACGACAAAGTCCTCGGCACTTCACAGCGGACCAAGCCGCGCAGCAGATCGCGGATTCGGTGCTAGGTCGCTAAGAGCGCGGTCCGCGGCCGACATGCCATTATGACGCACGCGCGCTTCCGAGAAAGGAAACTACGCCTCGACCAGAATCACCAAGGTTTCGGGCAGCACGCCGTCATACGCCATCGCCTCGGCCCCGGCCTCGGATTGCATGAGGGCCATGACGGCTTCCATGTCGGGAACGTCCATCAGCACCGCCACTTGCGTCGGGTTCTGTGACGTTTCGCGCCCACCCGGATGTTGCCGCACTGATGGGGCAGCTTGGGCTGATGCCCGGGATGCGACGCGGGCACAAGGTTCGTGACCCAAAGCAACCATGCACCAGACTTAGGGGCGTGACGAACAAACCCCGTCCCGGCCTCGCGATAGCTGCGCTCAGCCTCGGCACCTCCCTGAACCCGCTGAACTCGTCCATGATCGCCGTCGCGCTGGTGGTCCTGCGGGAGGATTTCGCGCTCGACGTCGCCACCGTCACCTGGGTGATCACGTCGTTCTACCTCGCGTCCGCGGCCGGGCAGCCGCTGATGGGCAGGCTCGCGGACCGCTTCGGGCCGCGCCGCCTGTTCACGGTCGGGATGGCACTGGTGGCGGTGACCTGCGCGCTGGCGCCGTTCGCGCCCAACTTTGCGCTGGTCTGCGTGGCCCGCGCGCTCATGGCCGTGGGGACCGCGACGGCGTACCCGTCCGCCGTCGTGATGGTCACCGAACTGAGCCGGCTGGCGAAGCTGCCGGCCACCCGCCCGCTGGGCCGGATCCAGATGGCGAACACGTCGGCGGCCGCGGTGGGACCCGTCGTCGGCGGTCTGCTGGTGAGCCTGCTGGGCTGGCAGGCGCTGTTCGCCGTGAACGTGCCGCTCGCGCTTCTGGCGCTGATTGTGGTGCACCGGGCGGCGCCGGCCGATGCCGGACGTGAAACCGGGAAGCTCTCAGCCCTGATCCGTGACTCGGACATCCCCGGCATCCTGGCCTTCGTCGGCTCGCTGATGCTGGCGATGATGGCGCTGCTGAACGTGATGCCGGGATACCGTTGGTGGCTCCTGGGCGCGGCGACCGTCATTGCCGCGCTGTTCGCGTGGCGGGAGCTGCGCTTCCGCCCGCCGTTCCTGGACCTGCGGCTGCTGGGCCGGAACCGGCCGCTGCTGCTGGTGTATCTGGTGTTCGTCGTCTTCAGCGGCGTGTACTACTTTGCGTTCTTCGGCCTGCCGCAGCTGCTGCAGGAGGCGGGGGATTACGACGCCGGGCTGGTGGGCCTGCTGATGTTTCCCCTGGCGGCGATGTCCGTGCTGGTCACCCCGGTGACGGTACGGCTGATTGAGCGGTTCGGCGTGCGTTCGGTGTTGATCGCCGGTGCCCTGATCCTGCTGCTTTCCTCAGGTGGGCTGGGGGCGTTGACGTTGTCCCTGTGGCCGCCCTTGGTGTTTGTGCTGACCGCGTTGATGGGTGTGCCGTACGGCGTGGTGAGCACGGCGTCGAACCAGGGCCTGTACGTGTCCGCCCGGCCGGAGGAGAGGGGAGTGGCGGCCGGCATTTTCCAGACGTGCCGCTACCTTGGGGCCATCACGGCGACCGTGCTGATCGGTGTGCTGTACGGGCCCGGCGTGAACCAGTCGAACTGGGGCCTGATGGTCCTGGTGATGCTGGGGCTGGGGACGGTGGTGCTGGGGTTGGCGGTGGCGTGGAAGCGGAAGGGCGTTTAGCTGTAGCTTCGGAAAGCTGCCGCCCGGCGCGCACCCACGCCAGGGAGCCTAGCCCTTCGCCGCGTACGACTTGGGCAGTTTCAGGCCGCGCTCCTCCATGAGGGTGCGCAGGCGGGTGGGGTAGTCGGTGATGATGCCGTCCACGCCCAGATCCATCAGGCGCTCCATGTCCGCGGTGGTGTTCACGGTCCACGGGATGACCGGCAGGCCCAGGTCGTGGGCTTCGGTGATCATCGCAGGGGTGACGGAGCGGAACGTGGGGGAGACGACGTCGTACCCCTGCGCGGCTGCCGCCCGGGGAAGGGAACCGTTGTAATCGTCGATGTCGATGCCGCCCAGGTTGGGGCTGGCGCCGGGCTGGCCCACGCCCATCCACGCGTCGCCGCTGGAGAGCGCCACCAGCGGGAGTTCCGGCGCGATCTCCTGGGTGAGGTTCAGCGAGGACCAGTCGAAGGACTGCAGGGTGGTCCGGTCCGCCATGCCGGAAGCCTGGATCCCGGCCACCACGGCCCGGGTGAGCGACTCCATGCCCGCACCGCCGATCTGGCTGCTCTCCACTTTGGTTTCCACGTTGAGGCGGACCTTGGCGGCGTTGGTGTCGCGGACCAGCTGGTAGACGTCCTTGAGCTCGGCGATCCGGTTGCCCTCGATGACGTCCTGCTCCGGGTAGCCGGGCAGCTGCACGAAGCCGCAGTTGAGCGTCTTGACCTGAGCGAGTGACAGCTCGGCCACCCGGTCGCCGACGTACGGGAACTTGGGGTCGCCGGCGGTGGCCGGTGCGGTGTCCGCGCACTTGTTGGCCTGGATGGTGTCGTCGTGCCACACGATGACCATGCCGTCCTCGGTCAGGTGGGTGTCCAGCTCCAGGGTGGTCACGCCCAGCGCCAGGGAGTTCGCGAACGCGGCCAGGGACTCCTCGGCCCACTCGCCGCGGCCGCCGCGGTGGCTCTGCAGGTCGAGGGAGCCGTTGCGCTCGTTCACCTTGATCGCGGACGTTGCGGTTCCGGCAGCGTTCGACGGCGGCGTGCCGGCTTCGTTCTCCGGGGCGGCGACGGCGGGGCTCGCCAGGGCGGCGATCAGGGCGGCGGCTGCCGCTGCGGTCAGGACTGGGCGCATGGGTGGTTTCCTCCTGGGGTGACGGGGACCGGCTGATGGCCGGTGACCATCCACGCTAGGGAGGGCAGGTGGCGCGTTTGGTGCTCTTAGTTGGAGCGGAGGTTAACGCGGGGTGGTCATCGCCCCCGCTGTCACCGTGGTTCCGGACGCCGCCGGTGCTTGTGGTGCAGTTCGTAGCTGTCGAACACGGCGGACGACGTGGTTCCCGAGTGGCCGAATTTGCCGCGCAGGACGTCGGCCAGGTCATTCAGCGCCGCGTGCAGCATGCGTCCCGCAAAACGGAGTTCGGCGTTCCGGCTGCCCTCGGCGTCGGACGCCAGCCGGTGGGCATAGGCGATGGTGGCGGGAAGCGAACCCCGCTGCTCCACTTCGTGGAAGTAGTAGGTTTCGTGGAAGGACAGCAGATCGATGCTCACGGACGCTACGTTTCGGGCCATTGCTTCGAGCAGCCCGGCAGCATGCCGGGGCTCCAGCGAGGCTATGCCGGAAGGCCCTGCCGCTTCCCGGAACAGGTTCAGTTGGTGCGCA
Organism: Pseudarthrobacter humi; assembly: GCF_024294965.1. Classification (NCBI taxonomy): domain Bacteria; kingdom Bacillati; phylum Actinomycetota; class Actinomycetes; order Micrococcales; family Micrococcaceae; genus Pseudarthrobacter; species Pseudarthrobacter humi. The sequence goes on along the minus strand of NZ_JANCLV010000007.1, from coordinate 29,787 downwards.
AGGGCCCGGCGGCGGCTCAGGGCAGGGTAGGTCTGCAGGATCCATGAGACCGTTGCGGTCAGCAACCCGAAACCGGTGACAGCCTGGAGTGCCGTCACCAGCCTGAGCAGCGGATGCGATGCCACGATCTCGCCAAAGCCCACGGTTGAGAGAGTGACCAGGGAGAGGTAGAGCGCTTCGGCAAAGTCACCCCGCCTGGGCACTCCCTCGCCGTAGATGAAACCGCCCGGCAGGTGGGGCAGATACAGCAGGGCCCAACCGATGGCTGCCAGGCCGGCCCACGCGCCGATGACAGCCGCCATGGCCAGGGGAGCTGCGATGGGGGACGCCCCGCCCCGGAGTTTCTTAGACAGCAGCCAGAATCCGCGCATGATGGTCCTGCCCACCGGTCCTGAACCGTGGGGATACAGCAGCGTGTGGAAGACGTCGGCGAGCATCAGCAGAATCAGCCCTGCGCCCACAACCGTCCAGAGCGTGTCCTCTAAGTCCATGCCTCATCCTATGGGCGGCCGGGACCGGGCCCGCCAGGCCTGGACGTGCCCGCCCGTCCCTCGATGGGCCGCGGGCTCTTCCACACCGACTCGCGCGGGCCGGGCGGGTACGCCGCCGTCTTTCCGGCCCAGGCGATCACCAGTGCGGCGATGACAGGGAGTGCAGCGGCTGCCGGGACCAGCAGTGGTCCGGCCACCACCAGTGCGGCGGAGCCGTAGAGGGCGCCGACGGTGATGCCCAGCTGGATGGTCAGGACCGTGAGGCCGTTGGCGGCGTCCTTGTTCTCGCGGCCGGCGCGGAGGATCGCGGACTGGTTGTAGATGCCGATGGCACCCAGGCCGGCGCCCCACACGGACATCAGCACCAGGGCGAAGGCGAGGCTGCCGCCCACAAACGGCAGGAGCAGCATCGAGAGGGCGATTGCCGCCGTCGTCATCAGGAGCGAACGGCGCGGGTGCGAGTCGACGGTGAGCCCGGCGATCCAGATGCCCAGCAGGCCGGAGACGCCCAGGACGGTGAGGGAGAGGGTGATGGCGTAGTCGGGCAGGCCGGCGTCGCGGATGTACGGGGCGATGTAGGTGAACAGCGCGAAGTGGGCCAGGACCAGCAGCGGCCAGGCGATGGCCACGGGCTTCACGCCGGGCTGGGCGATGGCAGCGCGCAGGGAGGGGCGGGCCTCGCCGGCGACCTGCCGGACGGACGGCAGCAGGAAGCATCCGACGACGGCGAGGAGCAGGCTGAAGCCGGCGAGGGCCAGAAACGACGCGCGCCAGCCGAGGAAGCCGCCAAGCGCGGTGCCGATCGGGGCGCCGATGGCCAGGCCCAGGCTGTTGCCGCTGAAGACGATGGCCAGGGCCTTGCCCACCTTGGCAGCCGGGACCACACGCGCGACGTAGGGGGCCATGGTGGTCCAGAGCAGTCCGTGGGCCAGGCCGCCCACCAGCCGAGCGATCATGGCGGAGGTGAAATCGGGTGCGAGGCCAACCATGGCATTGCTGAGCGCGAACGTCAGCACGAGCGCCACGAGCAGGGGGCGCTTCGGGACCGTGCCGAGCAGCCGTGCGGCGGGCACCACGGTGACCACGATGACGGCGGCGTAGGCGGCGGCGAGGTAGCCGGCCACCGGTTCGGAGACGGTCAGGCCGGTGCTGATCTGGGGGAGCAGGCCGGAGGGGAGCAGTTCGGTGGTGATGGCGGTGAAGGCGATGGTGGCCAGGACCATCATGGCGGCCAGCGGGAAGCGCTGGGCCGCCGGCGCGGAAGTCGCGGAGGACATGGGGGAGTTGTTCCATTCAAGGAGGAGGGGGTTGGAACCGAGGCCGATCGCCCGTCAATTCCTCCCCTAAATTTACCCGACAAACGGATTGTTTACGTGCGGGGCGTGCTTTTGCGACGCCGGGCCGCGGCTCTCCGCCACCACAGTCCGCCGTGAATCCCGCCGCGTGAACCACAAGTCCAGCCCTCGTGTTGCTGTTGACTCAGTCCCAGGAAGGCAGCGGCAGCCGTTCCGCCGGGGCAAGGCGTCCTGGAGGGGCGGGAAGGCTGCGGAAATAAGAGCCTACAACGACTTTAGTAATTAACTCAGAAAGTATTGACGGGCTGCTCTGCGGCGAGGATGATATTGAAGCGTAGGCAGTGGCGGCCGGAAAGTCAAAAGGCCCTGCCGGTGACATCCAAAAGGGACTTGTTATGACCCATAGTCAATTTCAGGAATGGCCGGCGCGGTCACGCCACTGGCAAGATCGCCGGATAATTTCTTTTTGGATAAGTAATGGGGAAAGTATCGGACTGGGCGACGCGGTTAAAGACCTGACAACCTTGGCCGGAATCCCGCCGTGCAGCAGCTGTGAACAGCGCGCAGCTTTCCTTAACAGGCTTTTTCGCCTGCCGCGGTTCCGCAAGCGGAACCGGTCCTAATGATCGTGTAGACCCGGCACCATGCCGGGGTGCCGGCCTGCCCACAATACGGCCGGCGGAGTGTCAGGAGGCGGCCATGCCGCAGCAAGTGGTGGTAACGGAAACCTATTGGTGTCCCGGGGCATGGCCTTGGGAGTGGTTCGATACATGCACCCGCAGGGTGACCAAGTGGTGTTATGACTTCAGTTGGGTTGAGGAAACTGGCTATGGGTTGGCCAGCCATCTGAAAGGGTGCGAAAACGGAATTCTTTACAGTTGGTGGGCCTTTTCCTTCAATATCTGGGGCAGTACCCAGTACGGTCCGGGAAGAATGTGTTTTACCAGCCAATTGAGTTCATCGGGACGGTGCGCCGCTTCGGCCGTTTCCGGGCTGACCGTGACGGCCGAAGCGCCGCGGATTCAATCCATGGCCCGCCGTCAAATCCGCGGGCCGGTACACCGGCCGTTAGTGGATGAAAAAGAGCAATCCGCGTTTGACGATGAGAGTTCGGAGTAATTCCGTGCGTGCCACATTAAACCTGGAAACGTTGATTCAGAATGTCCATTGCCATGACGAGGGCGATGGGTGGGGAAATGCCGAGCCGTATATCTGGACCGTGTTCTTCAAGGTGGACGGGGATAACTTCGCCGTCGAGGCCGGGTCCGGGCTGATCGGCTCGCCCACCATCGTTTCGAGCAACGGAAGCCACGGGAACCTGGGCAACACGGACGTGGATGCCGGGGACGATGTGGCGGTGCCGGACGCCGTCGGCCTCTGGTCCACCAAGCTGAAACCCATCCCCGTCAACGATGCGGGGCTGCGTGCCCTGCTCGGCGCGGACGATATCCCCGCGATCGCCGGGGTGGTGGTGTCCCTGATGGAGGAGGACGGCTGGCCGGACTCCCTGGCTAACACGGGGTATTCGGCGTTTGTGGATGCGGTCCAGTTGGCTGTGGTCAAGGTGGCCGCAAGTTTCCAGCACGCACTGGCGGCGCCTACACCGCAGGAGATCAAGGACCAGATCGACGTAGTGAAGGCCTCGGCCGCCACGTCGGTCAAGGCGGCGGTCAAGAACGCCATGTCCGGGTGGGAGCTGATCTGGTACGGGACGTTCGGGAACAACGATGACGGAATCGGTACGGAAGCGTTCACCACCACTACCGACGAGCTCGTGACCACGCCGGTGATCACGATCAACCGGCGGTGGTCCGGGGATGAGTCCGGGGACGGGGACTGGGAAATCGGCGGGGTGTTCCGCGGCTTCCCGCAGCTGGACTGCGACCTTGAGCGGCTGTTCTCGTTCAGCGCCGGCAGCGGGGCCCGGCAGGAGGAATCGCGGGCCGAGAGCTTCGACGCGATGCGGGCCTTCCGGGGAGGAGCGTTCCGTGAGTCTCCGGGTTTGGGGGCGTGGTGGGCGGAATTCGCCGCGGCGAGCCCGGCGCTTGCCATGCTCGCGGAGCAGCGCCCGGACGTTCAGGAGGCGCTGAACGGGTTGGTGCACGACGCCGGCACCTGGCTGTCGGACGGAACGGAACGTATTGGCGGGCAGTCTCTGGAACGCCTGAACACTGTCCTGGATGCACTGGCCGCGGACGCACCCGGCCACAGGGCGCGTGTGCTCCGGCAGGCCAAGCGCCTTGTGAAGCGGCTGGACGGGGCCAGCTTTGAGGATGGCCTGCGGTTCGCCGATGAGATGAAACCGGTGGGCAGGACGCCGCGGAGGGACCCTGTCCAGCCGGCGCCGGACTCCAGCCGGGCGGCAGGCTACTGACCGGGAGCGGGCCAAGCGGCCGGCACAGACTCGGCTCACCGCCAGTGTGTGCCGGCCTCACCATGTAACGGTTCCCGCGGCCCCGTCCACGGTGATGCTCTGGCCGTTACGCAACACGGTGGTGGCGTCCGCGACACCCACTACCGCGGGGATGCCGTATTCGCGGGCCACCACGGCTCCGTGCGATATGACCCCGCCCATCTCCATCACCAAAGCGCCAGCTGTCATGAAAAGCGGCGTCCAGCCGGGATCGGTGGAGGGGGCCACCAGGATTTCCCCCGGTTCCAGGTGGGCGCCCACCGGATCCATGATCACCCTGGCCTTCCCGGTGGCGGTGCCCGCAGAAGCCGGCGTACCCGTGAGGCTGTCCGCGGCAGCAGGTGGGGGCACAGCGGCGGCCTCCACGTCTGTGCCGTCCGAGAGCAGGAGGCGCGGTATGCGCCGCCGCCGGAGTTCGACGTCGTACAGCCTGCGGCGGCGGGTGACGATCCCTTTCAGGTCCGCACCGCGGAGGCCCACGCGCAGTTCGTCGAAGTCCAGGAAGAACACGTCGCCGGCGGCGTCGATGGTTCCGTTCCTGACCAGCTCGGCACCCACCTCCTCGAGCTGCCGGTGCATCTGGGCGAGCACCATCACAATGCAGAACTTGGGCAATTCCCGGAGGCCGGCGAGCTGCCGTGTCCGGCGCAGGCACAATCCCACCAGGCGTCCGCGTAACCGGCCCACTGTCCCGGCACGCTCCACCAACTCGCTGATGCGGGCCTCGGCGTGGGCTGCGGCGGTGGCGAACTGGCGGTCCGGGGTTTCTTCGGGATCGTCCACCCGGAGATAGTTGGAGATCATGCCGAGGATATGGTCCGGCTCCTCGGACCACCGAGGCATCCCCAGGTCGATCTCCGCCACGGCCCGGTGGCCGTACTTTGCCAGGAATTCCCGCAGCCCGGACTGGGCGGCGCCTGGCAGCGTCCCCGCCCTGTAGCGGGCAGCCAGTCCAGCGGGCTTCAGCTCCGTGAACGCCCGGCTCGCTTCCGGATCCCTGCGCAGGGACACGGCCAGCTGCCACAGCTCCAGGTCCATGATGGTGGTCACGTTGTGGGGGAGCCCGCGCAGGACTGCCTCAAGTTCGCGCGGCTTCGCGATTCCGCGGAGCAGCGTGCGGGCGGCGGCCAGCATCAGGTATCCCAAGGCGGGAGCCGGCAGGGTGGCCTGGATCAGCCCGTTGATGGTGGTGGTCAGGATCTCCTCGGCGTGCTGGAGGCGTCTGGACGCCGACGCGGGTGAGGGGAGGACCAGCCGGGCTGCAAGGTTGTCCTGGTAGCGTCGCGCCCTCCGCAGTTCCCGGTCCGGCCACAACAGAGCCCGGACCATGCCGGGAATAAGCCCTGCGAACTGGCCGAGGCTTTGGGTGCCTCCAGCACCTTTGGAGCGCGTCCGGGCAGGGGCAGCGTCGCCGTTGCGGCCGGATCTTTTACGAGGAGGCTGGACAACGCTGAACCGCGCGTCATCCAGGAGGGCAGGCAAGAGGGCAGCTGACCGTCCGTCCGCGAGCGGCAGCATCTTCTCCAGTAACTGGCGTCCGGACTTGTTGCGGAGAATCGGTGTCAGATCCACATACATCCGCAAACCCGGGTTCGCGTACCTCCACGGCCCCTTGTTGTTGCCCCTCATGCGGCCCAGGACGGAAAGCCCCATCGGCGTGATGGGGCGGGTGAGGCCCTGGAGCAGGGTGCCGCAGAGGTAGATCCGTGGATCCGGACCTGAACCTGCGCCCGCGGCGTCCGGGCCGGCCTGCCCGTCGAGCGGGTCGTCATCCGGCAACGGGTACAGCGTGGTGATGGGCCGCGACTGGGTCAGCCAGGCCTTGCCGCCGCCGTCGATTACCCATTCCACGTCCTGGGGCGAGCCGAAAAGGCGTTGGGCGGCATCACCCAGGGATGCCAGCTCGTGGAGCTGCGGTCCGGTCAGGCTGGGCCGGCGGCCCTGCGGCTGCTGCAGGATCCGGCCCGACGACGTCTCCACCACGAATTGGTCCGGGTTCACGGCGCCGGACACCACGGCCTGGCCCGGCCCGGGGCTGGCATCGATGACTGTCTGGGTACGGGTGCCGGTCACGGGGTTGGCGGTGAACAGCACGCCGGCCGTGCCGGTGTGGACCATGTTTTGAACAACGACGGCGAGGCCCACCTCGCGGTGGCTGATCCCGTTTGTGGTGCGGTAGGCCACGGCCCGGTCCGTCCAGAGCGAGGCCCAGCAGCGACGGACGGCCTCGACCACGGCGCCGGCTCCCATCACGTCCATGAAGGAGTCCTGCTGCCCGGCGAAGCTGGCAAAGGGCAGGTCTTCGGCGGTGGCGGACGAACGCACCGCCACCGGCCCGCTCCCCAGTTTGGCGTAGGCCTCGCGGACGGCGGCGTCGACGTCGGGCGGTACCGGCGCGGCCATCATCGCCTCGCGGGCGCGCCGGGCGAGGCTGTTCCGTTCTTCGTCCGGAAGCGCGGCACCGTCAAGGCGGGCGCCGTCCGGTCCGACGCCGTCAAGGCGGGCGGCGACGGCATCCAGTTCCGCGGGAGCGGCTTTCCGGTAGCCGGCTGTGGTCAGGCAGAATCCCGGCGGAACCGGAAAATCCGCAGCGGCAAGCCTGCCGAGGTTCAGGGCCTTGCCGCCTACTGCTGCCAGCGTCGCTGACGCCGGCTGGCGGAGGTCAACGAGCAGGCCTGTTCGGGTGCCCTCCTGCTCCGGCCCTAGAGAAGCCACGTCCCGCTCCTAGCCGTTGTCAACACCGTTTCCGGTCTCCTCCCACATGACATCCAGGTTGTGGAAGATCACGGGTCCGTCGCACAGCCTGGCCATCTTGGCAGCGAACTCCGAGGTTTCGGGGCGGCCGGAATTCTCCATGGCAGAGTCGAAGGAATCGAAGTCCACGATGGTGAAATACTTCCCCGGGTGGTCCCTGTCCGCGGTGGCAACAATGCGGCGGAACGTCGGCGGCGTGCTGCCCTCGGTCGTTGAGGGGCGGCCCAGCTCTTCGATCTCCTTGATGCGGGAGGTCCTGAATTCGATGATCTGCACAAACCCGGCCATGACGGCTCCTCGACGGCGGGGACACTGATGCGGATCAGGCTAGTCCCGGAGCCCGGCGCCGCACAGGGGAGAAATGCCCTACTTTGACGGCAGCGATGTTGGCGCGCAACACCCCAGGCCAGCCACTGCGGCCTTCGCGGGGCTGAGTGCCGGATTCCGTCAGGCAGTCAGCTCCGCGGCGGCAAACGATACTGCGAAGCGCGCGCACCAGATACTGACCGAAGTGTAGTCAGCCAGTTTCGTCCCGGCAGGGATCACGTAGTTCTGGTCGCCCTTGTTGGCTTTGAGCGCTCCCAGATCCAGGTATCCGCCGTCGTCGAAGACGTACCAGCCTGCTGTTCCCTCGATCACCGGGGCATCCGTGAGCCATACCCGCAGGTCCGGGCCATCGGAGGTATCAAGGCCTTCGAACCGGAGGATGTGGGTCCCGTCGGGGAGTTCGATGATCTTGACGCTTCCCTTGCTGGCATGTTCATGGCTGATGAGTTGGCCCGTTGCCACCTCGCGGGGTACGGCAACAGGGGAAGGCTCAGCCGATGATCCCGGCGGCGGGGTGATGGTCTGCGCAACGGCTGGGACGTCCTCGGTCACAGTGGAACTCGTGAAGATCCGCCACGGCTGGAACAGGTAGAGCCCCACGGCCACCACCATGACGGCCACGAGCACAACAGCCGGGATGAGGACGCGTCTGTTCATACCACCTCAACGCCAGGACCGGCTCTGATGTTCCGCGGCAGCGCTCGGTCCAGGTCCCGGGGAGGTCCACGTTCGACGGCGGCGCTAAGCTACCCCGCAATCACCGCCGCCTTCGCGGCCTGCGAGGCCTCCATCCATTCGCTCAGCCACGGAGCCCGCACGCTCGACGTGATGCGGCAGTCGGCCACAAAGGTTCCCTTCGCGCCGGCGGCAATCCAGTCCGTGAGCGGGGCAAGGTCCGCCAGTGAGCGGATGATCGCCGACTCGGCGCCGAGCGCGCGGGCGATGCCGCTGAAGTCCACCTCGGGGATCAGCATGGGCTTTTGGGTCAGGCCCTGGGAGCCGTACTGGTGGATTTCGGCTCCGTAGGCGGCGTCGTTGTAGATCACGACGACGGCGCTGCTGGCCGCACCGATGAGCGATTCGAGGTCGGACAGGCCCATCAGGAAGCCGCCGTCGCCGGAGGCCAGCACCAGGGTGCGGCCGTCCTCCACGGCGCGGGCCGCCCCGACGGCGCTGGCAAGGCCCAGGCCGATGGCCTGGTAGGCGGTCCCCACCATGACCAGGTCCTGGGGCCTGGGGATGTTCCAGTACATGGGTGCCCAGCCGACGAAGTGCCCGCCGTCCTGGACCACCGTGCGGCGCTCCGGCAGCACCGCATCCAGTGCCGAGGCCAGGGAGCGCGGGTCCAGCCGGCCGTCCGGGGTCTCGTCGGAGCCCGGGTGGTGGGCCGGTCCTTCGGCCAGGCGCCTGCGGGCTTCCGCGCGCCAGGCTTCTGCGCGGCCGGCGGCCGGCGAGGCCAGGCCATCCAGCATCCCCAGGATGCGTCCCGCGGCGGACTTCACGTCCGCGCTGACGAACGTATCCACCCGGGGGTGCGTCGGCTGCAGGGCGGCGTCGATCTGGATGACGGTGCTGTCCGGGCCGAGCAGGTGCCCGAACCGCATGGTGAAGGGGCTCAGGCTCGCCCCGGCCACGAGGACCACATCGGCCTCGCCCATGAGCCCGGCCGCGGTGTCGGTGCCGAAACCGCCCGCGACGCCCAAGTACCCCTCGCCGTTGAGGAGGTTGAGCGCCAGGGCGGTTCCGGCCGTCAGTGCGCCGAGGCGGTCGGCGAGCTCCCGGAGCTCCGGGCCGGCTCCGGCGAGATGCGCACCGCGGCCGGCGAGGATCAGCGGCCGCTTCGCCCCTGCGAGAAGGCGGGCTACTTGCCCAAGGCCGCCGTCGATGTCGTCCATCACCTGAGGTGCCAACGGCGCCGGAAGTTCCTCGTCCGAAGCCTCGAGTGCCGCGAGGTCGTAGGGAATGGCAATAACGACGGCGGTGCGCTTGGTGAGTGCGTACTCCACCGCCTGCTGCGTGATGGTGCCCGCGGCGTCGCGCGTGACGGTGAAGGTCGCCGCGCCGAGGGCGGCAGCTATTGCCGTCTGGTCCACGTCCTGGGGCCGGGCACCGCTGCTGGGCGCGTCCCCGGTGACCAGCACCACGGGGATCTGCGCCTGAACCGCCTCGGCGAGGGCGGTGAGTGCGTTGGTGTAGCCGGGGCCGTAGGTGGTGGTGCCCGCTGCGAGACGTCCCGACGTCCGGTAGTAGGCGTCGGCCGCGGCGATGGCGGCGCCTTCATGGCGGACGGGGGAGAAGCGGAGGCCCAGCTTTTCCGCGGCGGCCAGGAAGTAGACGTTGCCGTTGCCCATCACGCCGAAGACATCGCTGAGGTAGCTGCTGAGAACCTGCGCCACGCGGCCGGAAACGGTGAGAGTAGTCATGCAGGAAGCTTGTGGGCTGGGTCACGGATAGGCAAGAGAGTCGAGTTTGATTGGGATATTTGGCAGGAGAAGGCAGCCGGAAGTGAAAATATGCGCACTTGTGGCGTGTATCACTCTGCACTTAGTTGGAAGGGCGGGATTCCTGCTCCGACAGCCGGCTCAGGAGGCCGTCGTAGCGGGGCGGCATGAGTTCCAGCACGGAAATGGCGGTGCTGGTCCGTTGGATCCCCTCGATTTCCAGGATCCGGTTGGTGATGCGGTAGAGATCGGCCGTACTGCGTGCCACTACCTTGGCCATGAGGTCCGCGTCCCCGGTGGTGGCGTGCACCTCGATGACCTCCGGGATCGCAGCGAGCCCGTCTTCCACCGCACCTGTCCGGGTCTGGCTGATGGACAGTGAGAGGAAGGCCATCAGGTCATAGCCAAGCGCGGCGGGATCCAGTCTCCGGCTGAAGGAGCGGAGGGCGCCGCTGCGCTCGAGCCGTGCCAGCCGGGCATGGACCGTGTTCCGTGCGACGCCGAGTGTCCGGGAGAGTGCCAGGGCGCTGGCTTCCGGATCCTTGTCCAGGGCCAGGATGATCCGGCCGTCGAGCGAATCCACGGTACGGGGGTTCGGGATGGTCATATTTTCACCGCAGACAGTAGAAGTTGAGCAGAAGTCCCAATGGGTTGAGCGTATCTTGCATTGTGGGCCGGATCACAACATGATCGTTCCTCATGACCCGTGATCAGCTCCTGACCGCACCGGACACCGCGCTTCCCAGCCTTCGTGGCGCGGTGGCCGGCCTCCCGCCCTACGTCCCGGGCCGGCGCAGCGCCGGCCTGGACATTGCGGCTCTGGCCAGCAACGAAAGCCACTACGAGCCCCTGCCCGCTGCCGCCGCCGCGGTGGCCGCAGCGGCCGGTACCATGAACCGCTACCCTGACAGTGCCGCCGTCGAACTCCGTGAACGGCTTGCCACCCACCTCGGCGTCACGGCCGCTGAGATCGCCGTGGGACCGGGAAGCGTGGGCGTCCTCCAGCAGATCATCACCGGACTGTGCGACGCCGGGGATGACGTGATCTTCGCGTGGCGCTCGTTCGAGGCCTACCCCATCCTGGTTGAACTCGCAGGCGCCCGGCCGGTCCGCATCCCGCTGGACGACGCTGAGGGCCATGACCTCGATGCCATGGCCGCGGCCGTTACCGCCCGCACCAAGGTCATCCTGCTGTGCACCCCCAACAACCCGACCGGCGTGCCGATCAGCCACGAATGTATCGAGGCCTTCCTGCGCGCCGTCCGTTCCGACATCCTCGTGGTGATCGACGAGGCCTATGTGGAATACGCGGAAGCGGGCAGCGGCCCCGATTCCCTGGCGCTCTACCGCCAGCACCCGAACGTCTGCATCCTGCGCACCTTCTCGAAGGCCTACGGGCTCGCCGGGCTGCGCGTGGGATACGCCGTGGCGGCGCCGGCCATCGCCGAGGGACTGCGCCGGACCGCCCTTCCCTTTGCAGTGAGCGCACTGGCGCAGAAGGCGGCCGTCGCGTCGCTGGACGCCGGCGGGGAGATGGAAGCGCGGGTTGCCGCTGTCAGGCAGGAGCGCGCACGGATGGCCGCGGAGCTGGAAGTCCAGGGCTGGAGGCTGCAGCCGAGCCAGGGCAACTTCCTGTGGATCCGTGCGGATGACCACCTCTTGGCGACGCTGGTGGACGCGTTTGACCGCGCGGGCATCATGGTCCGGGCGTACCAGGGGGACGGCGTGCGGATCACCGTTGCCGCCCCCGCCTCCAACGACCGCGTGCTCCGGCTCCTGGAAGCCCACACGGCCTCGACAATCGACTGACCTGAAACCCCAACCCGTTCCACCTACAACCAGAGGACTCCCCATGGAACAACAGACAAAGACGTCTGGGCGCGCACTCGGCGCCGCACTCAAACCCCGCCAGCTCACCATGATGGGGCTCGGAAGCGCCATCGGCGCGGGCCTCTTCATCGGCTCCGGCGCCGGCATCCAGGCCGCCGGCCCGGCCGTGCTGATCTCCTACCTCGTGGCCGGCACCCTCATCATTTTGGTGATGTGGGCACTCGGCGAGATGGCCGCGGCCAATCCGGACAGCGGCGCCTTTTCCGTCTATACCGCCAAGGCCTACGGGCCCGTGGCCGGTGCCACGGTGGGCTGGCTGTGGTGGCTGCAGCTCGTGGTGGTTATCGCTGCTGAAGCGCTGGGTGCGGCAGGGCTGCTTGCCATGATTTTCCCGGCCCTGCCGGTGTGGCTGATGGCCTTCGTGTTCATCGTGGTGCTCACCGCCGTGAACCTCACCAGCGTGAAGAATTTCGGCGAGTTCGAGTTCTGGTTTGCCCTGCTCAAGGTGGCGGCGATCGTCGGGTTCCTCGTGGTGGGCGCTGCCCTGCTCTTCGGCTGGCTGCCGGGAGTGCAGTCGCCGGGCCTGGCCAACTTCACCGGGGGCGGATTCGCGCCCGATGGCTTCGCCGGGATCGCCACGGCACTCTTCGTGGTGGCCTTTGCCTTCGGCGGCACCGAGATTGTGTCCGTGGCGGCAGCCGAGACGGCGGAGCCTGCGCGCAGCGTGAAGAAGGCAGTCCGGACCGTGCTGTGGCGCATCCTGGTCTTCTACATCGGCGCGATCTTCATCATCGCGGCGGTTGTTCCCGTGGGTTCGGCGGGGCTGAAGAGCCCGTTCGCCGCCGTGCTGGAGGCCGCCGGCATGCCCGGCGCGGCCACCGCCATCACCCTGGTAGCCGTTGCAGCACTGCTCTCCGCCCTTAATGCCAACCTCTATGGTGCGTCACGGATGGCGTACTCCCTTGCGGAGCGCGGCGAAGCACCACGCCTGCTCGCTTCCGTGTCCAAGGCGCGGGTCCCGGTGGTCGCAGTCCTCGCCAGCGTCGCCTTCGGCGTTGTCACGGTTGTGCTGGAGTTGGTTTTCCCTGAGATGGTGCTTCCCGTGCTGCTCAATATTGTGGGTTCGACGTGCCTTTTGGTGTGGACGTCCGCGCTCCTCGCCCAGCTTGCGCTGCGCCTCCGCGCCGACCGCGACGGGACGGAGCTTCCCCTTCGGATGCCCGGCTTCCCGTGGCTCACGTGCTTTGGTCTGGTCATCCTCGCGGCAATCTTCACGGTGGGCTTCATCGGCGAGGATTCCCGCCCCCAGCTCCTGAGCACTTTCGCACTCGTGGCGCTCCTGGCGGTGGCGAACTGGCTTCACCACCGGTCGGGTAAAGTCTCGTCCTTTGTCGAGTCTTCGGACGGTGCTAAACAGTCGGTGCTCATCGACTGAATTAGGCGCTTTGAACCACTTCGTTGGTTCTGTGCACACGAAGGGCGCGTCCGGTACTCCCGGCCGCGCCCTTCGAAAACACGCGGCCCACTGGTCACTCGTCTCGGAAGTAGTGCGTTTCGGCGCCCTAAATGGCTTTGCCCTGAACTACTGCTAGTCCTGGACGATAGAGGAACGGAACCCAATATCTCGGCGCCTTCTTGTCACCTCGGAGTTCAAAGACGCCCACCTCCACCAACCGCCTTGCACGTTGGGTTGCTTCGTCTTCATTTACGCCCCAGATTTGGGCGAGTGAACTCGGGAACTGATCAGACTTCTCGGAGTCCAACGCTTCCAGCCAGGCCTTGACTTCGGGGTATTCCGCATAAATCGTCTGTTCCAGACGAACTCGGGATACGGTGGGTAGCGCATCCCTGACAGCCTGGCGAGTAAACAGTTCAGAGCCTTGCGGTTCGTCTTCTCCACGCTCCAACATAGCCAGCTGGTTCGACTTCGCCTCCGTCAAAATGTGGATTACTTCGCGAGGCGCAACCGTCTTGGTTCCATCCTGAACGCGACCGAGTATCCATTCGAACGTGGCCGGGTTGTTTCTCCCCACGTCGATTTTTTCGGGGTAGAAGGAATCAAAGAGCTTCCGCTGGAGTGACGCACTCAAAAGCACAGCACTGGCATCTACAGCGGCATAGGCTACTACGGCCTGCCGGTTCAGAATGCGCTTTACGACAAGGTTGAGCAGCGATGCCTGCGACCAATTGATCGTAAGGTGGCGGGTGATATGGCTAGCCTCGCGAAAACCACCATCGACAATTTTGGTCCATATGTCATTCCGAAGAAAAATCTTCAAGGATATGTTCGAGTACGAAAGTAGATCGAGGTAGCACTTGAACAACGCCCGAAGTGCGTTGGCTTCCAGGTCATGCGAGTCCGAGAAGGCCACGTCCAAACGGTCAAAGACGACCCATGCAGACAGGTTATTCAGCACCATGACCTCATTGGCGTCCGCTAACAGGGAATCGACGGACACCGCGCCCCCTGCGTCCTCTGCAACCGAAGGCTCGCGAAGGGTGATTTTGCCGTTAAGGCCAGAGGGCATTCCGGTGAACGGGTCCAATTCGACACCGCCCTCAACCGATTCTGGCGCCAAACGACGCCGGACCCAGGCAAGTACCATCTTCAGACGGGCCCCGAGGGATGCTTTGGATGTGGGGAGCAGTCCTTCCCCCACGAGGGCGGCTTTCACTTCTTCCGCCCTTTGACCGGCGATGTTCATATCATCGAACATCGATCCGATCAGTGACAGGATGTACATCTTCCAAAGGCTTACGAACTCTATTTCAGACGCCGGGGCATCCTCACTCAGCGTTCTGAAGGCTGGGGTTCCTCGTGGCTTTTCTGCCGAGATCAGGACGATTCCATCCTCATACATTGCGTCAGACAATTGCAGGAGTGTGGAATACATGGCGCTCTTACCAGCGCCTTTTGGCCCAAACACAACGTCAACTTGGCCACGGACGAGCTGTCGCCACTGCTCAGTCTGAACGAAGTAGTCAGCTAGTTGATCGACCTCGTCTTCAGCAACGCGCTGGCCGAATGAGAGTTCGCGTAGAACGTCCTGTTTTGCACCGGTCATGCTACAACCCTACAGTCCGGCGACGAGGCAGAATTCACACTTGGTGCCGTTAGGCAGACAGGGCTGGCGCTTAAGCCCGGCCCTGCGCCGACTCCATAAACATGGTCCGGTTCAGGATGTCCACGTGCTTCCGGGATATCTCCACGTCGTCGTAAACATTGCCGGCACGGAGGGCTGGCACCAAAGCGATGTGGTCGTGGTTGGACTTGTGCAGCTTCTCGATGAAGTAGGGGATGAAGTAGTCGTAGAGCTCGGCGAGCGTCTCGTGGTAGACCTCGACGGCGGTGCCCATCCCTGACGCCGTTCCCACGAGCTGATAGAACCGCTCGATGGCCTGGTGGGACACGGAGCAGTCCGTGGCCTCAGCCATGTCGCGTGTCAGCCGGTCTAGCTCATCAGCTGCTCAGCCGTGGCGTTGACGGCGGCGTAGTGCGTTACTGCGCATTCGAAAAGCAGCCGCCGGTCCACCAACCTATTCACCCCCTGGGACTCGGCAGGGGAGGCCGAGAGCTGCGCCAAAATACCCATAGGCGGCGAATCCGCCACAAACGTTCGGCCGGCCCGGCCGCGCCGGCGCACCACCACTCCCTGCTCTGCAAGGCTCGCCAAAGCGCGCCGCGCCGTAATCGGGCTGACCGAAACCCCAGCGCCACGTCCTCCTGGTCCGGCAGCCGTTCACCCGGTTTCAAGAGCCCCAGGAAATTGCCATCCCGATCCGAATTCGCACGGCGTCCACGGCACTGCGGCGCTCCATGCCGGGCATCCCGCCGGAACCAAAGGCGCGAGGGCTCGGCGGTGTCCTCCAACTGACGGGTCATATCCGTTACTAGGGGGCGGTTAGGGAGCCACTGCTTCAGCCGGCACTTGCTCTTCCAGCCGATCATCGAAGTAGAGCTTCCACGAAAGCCCCTCAGTATCCCTGAAACTGACGTATGAAGTCGAGGGGACTGCGTGGTCAGGGACCATCGCCCGTCTTGGAACGTTTCGGATCAGGAGTCCGACATCGCGGCGTGCCGTTTCCTCGCCCGCAGCGTTGACAGACACTACATTGACGACGGAAACGGGGAGGTCGCCGTAATTATTCAAATCGCAGTCAAATCTATCCCCATCGCGGGGGCTCACGGCTAGCCTCACTGCTCGTGCTTGCGCCCGTCGTTTTTCTTTATCTTGCTGCCGCCTATCTTCTGCCTCACGGTTCTTCTCATCCACCTGGTGCTTGTAGGTGAGCGCTGCGATCAAAACTGCCCCAGCCGTGACTATCGCGCCAACTGCGGTAGCTATTGCTCCCCAGAACGTTGAAATAGCGCTTAGCCATTCGGCGGCATTCGGTGGCTGCACCGCCGTTGGGCCTTGCATGAAACTGGACGTCGAGGCGACGACTACGACGATGCCCAACAGGATCGCAGCGCTACCCAGGATTACCGGCCAGTGCTTCCAATGCCAGAACTTGACCAAGGCTTTCTTCACTCGTTCCATTTTGGCTAACGCTCTTCCAAATCGCCATTGAACCAGCGACGCCATTTCGTTCCAGAGCTGTCTTTAAAGTCGGCGTAAGCACTCATATTGTTCATCATCAGAGTCTTCATCGGGAAGTTGTCTCGGGGTGGAATTGCAGCCTGCATCTCCTGCCTCAGAACTGTCTTGTCTGGCTTCGAGGCCACAAGGATAACTGTGTAAATCGGAAACGGACTGTCGTTTCTGACCTCAACGATTGCACCCTTGCCCTGGTCCGGGTCCTGCGATATCGACACGGTAATGGCCGCTGCCTGTACGCGATGCTGGTCTCTCACCTGCCGGCGAAAAGTAACCGCTCCTAACCAAAGAGCGCCAGCCGTGCCTATGGCTCCAATAGCCGAACCAGTTGCACTTACCCAGTCACTGGCCTTGTTGTCGGCCTCATTAGGATTCTCAGTTGCTCCCGGTAGCCCGTTGACTGACATGGCTACAGCGACTGCTAGTGCGATACCGAGCAAAGCCGCAGCAATCATGATGTTCTGGATCTTGCGTCGACGGTCCAAGTCTTTTACTTCTCCGGCTTACGGAACCATTGAGCCGCGGCCCACAGAACTCAAAAAGACTGTCCAGCTAGTACCAGTGCCCTTGATGGATGAGCAGACGAACTGCATCGGGATGGGATTGCCGGCAGGAGCGTCGGTGTACGCGCCCTTGGTGTCGTAGCTGCCGTCAGAAGCCCTGAACGTGGAGACGGTTTTGCCTGCCTGGACAGTGGCAGTTGGAAGCTTTTCCTTGAGCCGCGTTTCGCAGACGTAGTTGGCATCCTTGGCCATCTTGGCTTTTTCCGCATCCACAAGCTTCTGGGCCTCTAGTACAGCCTTTAGCATGGCGGCCTCACTGGCTTCGGCACTCGCTTTGGCGTCCGCTTCCTGGCCCGCCCGGATGGCCTGGGAGGACACGGAGATGGCGATGACGGCCAACAGTACGACGACCAAGGCTCCGACAACGATCAGAATCAGCTTGGTGCGGTTTGCTGGTGGCCTTACTTCAGTAGTGGTCTCAGACATGGTGAGCTTCTTTCGGGCGCGGGTCGAGCTTAGAACGGAGCCCAGCCAGCTTCCCCCAGCAGCGCACCTTGCTTGAAGGTTATACGACCGGCATCAGAAGTCGAAGTAAGACATGACAAACCCCGGCGGAGTAAGGCGTCTAAACCAACTTTGCCGGGGTTATGTATTCACATAAGCACTTCCGATATTCCTTTGCTATATGACTGAGCATAAGTGGCGTGCCTGGCGTTCTGCCCGGAATGGGCCCGTAAAAGAGGGCAAATGCTCCATCACAACCGCTGCGACTTGGATTGGCGCAAAGTACAAGCACGACCTAGCCCAACGAGAAGCGGCAGCTAGGCGGGAAGCATTTTTGAATTGCGGGGACTACTTGCTCAAGCGGTGATAGACGGCCGGGATATAGATACCGTAATCGTTCAGTATGCCGCCGACCCAACTAACAATGAGGGAGATGCAGCTGACGTTTATGGAGAGGGAAGTTACTCTGCGTAAATCGGAAAATCCTGTTCAAGCGGCCGCCCACGGTACGGGTGCACCTTGCCCTTAATATTGCGAATCCAGCCCACGTCTGAGTTGTCGCGGAAGCAGGCTAGGGGAGGTTCATCGATTTCAAGCTCGTATGCGTACGCCTCACCAGGCAGGATCACCGGCGTCGAGTCCAATGGCTCAGCGGCCATCGCCCCAGTGTGTGCATAGAAGAAGACCCGGTAAATCGGTTCATCGCTTAGATTCTTCAGGACGTAATGCGTTATTTCTTCTGGACGGGTAACGCCATATGCATCGGTGGTTCTGTAGACCGTCTTTATTTCGGCGACGTAGACAACCTTGCGGGCTTGGGCAATCTTCCGCACCATGGCATCCTTGGCAATTACCACGACGGCGGCGACAAAGGCTGCAGTTGTTCCCGTGCCGCCGACCCAGTCAGCGACGGTTCCCCAAGTATCCGGGTTGAAGTCCATCAGGATTCCTTACCAGGCACGCCGAGGTCTTCGCTGATTAGGCGTTCAAGTCTGTCCATCTTCTGCACCAATTTCTCGGTGGCAGTATCAAAGGCGGATGAGTCCGGTGCTTCCTTTTGGGCATCCTCAATAAAGATGTCGAACCGTTCCTGCATGGCGAGTATTACATCAGCAACCGCTGCGGAAACGTTGACGGGTGCCAGTAGTCGCACTTCAAGGGTATTTATGTTCCGGCTGGCTTGAACGATGTCAAAGGTTCCCTTGAGGTATATGCCAGAGTGATGCTCACGAACCATCTGGTCTAGTTCCCGAAATTGATTGATGAGCGCTGTGTAGGCATCGATCTTTCGGTCCCGCAGCCAGCGGTCATGCTCCATCTCCCGGCCAGCTTCAAGCTCGGTCTCCGCTGCCAAGCGTGCGGCTTCAATGGTCGCGAGTGTGTTCTGGCTGTTGTACGCGCCGGCAATCAAAGAACCCGACAGGCCAGCGATGATAGCTCCTAAGGCTACGACTATCAGCCGTATCGTCTCCCCATCCATCAGGACAGTTTGCCAGACCAAGCACCGCTCTTATTACTCCTATAGATGGCATTCCCGGTCAGATAGCATCCTAGGCCGAAGATAGCCCATCCCCACACTCCCCAGTGAGACAGTTCCTCGGGAACGCCGGTCAAAATAATGCCCGACAAGATCGGCAGTAGGCCGATGGAGTCAATTTTTATCGCAGCGGTCTCTTTCTCATCTAACTGCCCCTGAAGCCCGGCAATGGTCTGAAACACCCGCTCTTCCAAGCTCTTGAGGTCTAACTTCACTATGCGCATGACCTTTTCATTGTTTTTGACGTGGTCCTCGAAGCGTTCCTCGACACGGCGCATCTCGCCGCGAATCCAGGCCTGTTGCTCGTCGTTGGTACCTTCCGCCGGCCAAGATGGGTGGACAATGACGCTAGGGGTTCCTACGCCACCAAAGTTGGATTCAATGCTCTTCGGCGAAACGGTAACGGGCTTTGTAAGGCCCAGTGCCTGCTGCATCACCTGCCAGGCCCGCTGACCGGCGGTCTTGATGGGCTGGAGATGCAGGCGAACGGCATTGGGAACGGTTAGGGCTGCACCGATGATGGCCATGAAAACGCCGCCCCACTTGTTGAGGCCCTCCAACAGTTCCGAGTTGTTCCAGAAGAACGCCAGCAACCACTGTCCTACAGTCATGCATCCATGCTCTCTCCGGCCCCTCGGATACCGGTAATCCGACACGGCCCCCGCGTATTTCGTGATAGATGCGGCGACGTATCAAACAGGAGCAGAAACCGAACACTGGACTGAGCGTGACGGAGCCGCACAAAAAACCCTGTTAGAACATGAATTTCTGACAATTGTTGATTTTGAGCGTGGCGTCGCACAATAGCTAGGGGGCGACACATTCTATGTATAACTTAACCCTTGCCATTTCAAATCGCTTGGCGCATGATTCAGGGCACATAAACAAGGCGTCTACTATTGCAACAAATAAAATTAGCTCTGCTCGCGATTGAACACCACATCCTGGTTCTGCTCATCGGAGCAGCCATCGGTTCGTACTTCACCTCGATGGTGGCGAACCAGACAACAGCTAAGACTCAGGCAACCGGGACGCGCTCAATGCCGTCCCGGTTGCCCAGGCGAGCCAACGTCAAAATAAGGGCTCTGGGCACTGAACCGCCTGCGTCTGAGCAGCCGGAGCCAACTCCAAGTCCTGTCCCCGTCCCGGGCCCCGCACCAACACAAGCCCCAGTACCCGCCGGCTCTCATACCGATTGGATGACCGCCGCTGGCATCGCCCCAGCCGACTTCACCATGTGGACTTCATCGTCAGCAAGGGCGACCCAGGCAGTGGCAGGACACGAGCTGGTCATGTGGTGGTGTGCTGCATGCCGGGTCCATGGCGCGTTAGATCTCAGGATGCCACTGGGGCGAGAAATACCTGGTAATTTGGTCAGACTATGAAAGACGCAGAACCCTCGCGGTCCAACCTTCCGATCCCCGTCATTGACCTCTTTGCGGGACCGGGCGGCCTTAACGAGGGTTTTTCGAGCATAGGTGAGGACGAAGACAAGCCGATCTTTCGAACGGTAGGTTCCTTCGAGATGGAAAGCAACGCCGTTTCGACCTTGACGCTCCGATCGGCGTACCGCTCACTAAAGCGTTCAGGGCGCGTGCCTCAGGCTTACTATGACTACATCTCGGGCAAGACGTCCCGTCAGACCTTTGAAGAGCACGAGGAAGTGGCCGTGGCGTTGGCCGAGGCCCGCCAACATGTGCATCGTGTAGAGCTAGGGAAAAAGACTCGCGACGAAGTGGACGCCAAGATAGCGTCAGCACTTGAGGCAGTTCGAGCGGACGAACAGGGCGACTGGATCCTAATTGGCGGCCCGCCGTGTCAGGCATACTCTTTGGCAGGCCGCTCCCGCAGGACGAATGACGTCCAATTCGCTTTCGATCACAAGCACTTTCTTTATGAGGAGTACCTCCACATAATCGAGCGGTTCAGGCCAGCCGTCTTCGTGATGGAGAACGTAAAGGGACTGTTGTCGTCAACGAACAATGGCGTGGGCATGTTCAGCCAGATTCTCCATGATCTGCGCCACCCAAATCCTGATCTGAGGTATGAAATTCGATCGCTTGTTGTCGATGAAGAACCGCACAAGCTCCGGCCTCGAGACTTTGTCATCCCAGCCGAGAAGTATGGCATACCTCAGAAGCGCCATCGAATCATCCTGCTGGGCATTCGTTCGGACGTTGTTGAACGAACAGACCGGACAGTCCTTGAGGAGGCTTCGCCAGTGACGGTTAGGGACGCGGTGGGTGATCTCCCCCGCTGCAGATCTCGCATATCTCCAGCCAAACTCGATAGCGACGAAGCATGGGTAGCCCTACGAAATGAAGCCGTCGCCATGCGATATGAATCGGTGGAAGACACAAAATCTGAGGACTTCACGGTCATTAAGGATGCCCATGAAGTAAACACGGCAGTGAAGACGTACAGAGAGTGGGTGGAGGACTCCCGCGTCACGTCACCTCTCCAGCACAAGTCGCGTAGCCATATGGGGACTGATATTCAACGATATGCGCACCTAGCTTGGAAGGCCGAGACATTGGGTAAGAGTCCCAAATTTACTGACCTTCCCGAGGACCTCTTGCCGAACCATAAAAACATCGGTAAGGACAACACACCGTTTATGGATCGGTTCCGTGTGCAGGTGTGGGACTCGCCTTCCACAACGATCGTGTCTCACATCTCCAAAGACGGTCACTACTACATCCACCCGGATGAAACGCAAATGAGAAGCTTGACAGTGCGGGAAGCGGCGCGGCTGCAAACATTCCCTGACAACTACTTTTTCGAGGGGAGCCGAACCATGCAATTCCACCAAGTGGGAAACGCCGTCCCGCCCTTGCTGGCCCGGTTTATTGCGGAAAAGGTAGTCGAGACCTTGCGCCTTAACATCGACAAGGACGTTAGCGGAAGCTAAAAATCAGCGAAGCCCTTCGCCCGCGCCTTCTCCAAGGTTGCGATCAATCGGGCGCTCTGCCGCTCGGATGGGAATCCGCTCTTGCGCCCGGTGACAATGTCAAGGATCCCGATGTCAGTGGGGCCAGCGACGCGGTTTGCTACAGCAAACGCGCGAAGACTCTCCCATTCCTCCTTCGTTGTCGAGAAGACCTGCTTTTGAATATCGATGCCATTGTCAATTTTCTGTGTGGCTTTCGAATTATTCTGAGCCTCGAGTCGAATGGACGAATCTACTAGCTCAGAGAGAAAATCTGCCGGCAACGGGGAGGGCCTTGAGCGTACTGCTTCCCAGCATGCTTGGGATTTGGCCCATTCGGTTACGTTCGCGACCCTGCGTGTAGGCGAAGTTAGTGATTCGGACACAAGCTTTGCGACCTCAAGGGCAGTCGTTAGCATCACATCGCTTAGGGATTGCTTGTGCCAAATTGCCGCGAAATTGAAGTGTTTCCCTGGCGCCTGTCGGCCGATTTCGTGTGCCAGCTTGGCCATAGTGTGAGTATTTGAGGCTTTGAGCACCACCCAATCGTGCGGTTCAGCACCACCGATCGTGCGGGAGAGCGCCAGTGATGGTGTGGCTGGGAGCCACTGACGCTCTCCGTCATCGATTACGCGCTGGCCAGCGCGGTGTGCTCCCTCATGTTGTAGGTGCCCGTCTCAACCCAGATCGTGTTGTGGATGATCCGGTCCATGATCGCGTCCGCATGAACACCGGAGCCGAGGCGCTGGTGCCAGTCCTTCTGCGAGTACTGGGTGCAGAACACCGTCGACGTTTCGCCGTAACGGCGCTCCATCAGCTCCAGCAGCATGCCGCGCATCGACTCTGTCGGCCGGTCCAGTAACCACTCGTCAATGACGAGCAACGTGAATGCGGCGTATTTGCGAAGGAACTTCCCGGCCCCGCCAGGGGTGTCTTGAGCGGCGACCCAGGCTTCTTCGAGGTCGGGCATGCGGACGTAGTGGGCGCGGATGCGGTGCTCGCAGGCGCGTTTAGCGATCGCGCATCCCAGATACGATTTCCCTGACCCGGTGAACCCCTGGAAGACGACGTTCTGCTGCCGGGTCACGAATGAGCAGGTGCCGAGCTGGGTCAGCAACGGCCGGTTCAGGCCGCGCTCGTCGAGCAGGTCGATGCGGCGCAAATCCGCGTTCGGATAACGCAGCCCCGCCCGTCGGATCAGACCGGCGACCTTGGAGTGCATGAAGGTGGAGTAAGCGTCATCGACGACCAACCTCACCCGCTCTTCGAACGACAGACTGATCGACAGCGTCTCGTCCTGGGTGTCGATCGCCTCGAGCAGCTCGCTCGCGTTCATCTCCCGGAGCTTGCGTTTGGTCTCACCGTCCAGGCGGCTCAACGGGTCCCTCTGGCGTAGTAGGCGCTGCCGCGGACGTATCCGCCATCATCGCCCTCAGGCTCCTCAGGGGCGTGACCCGTCTTGTCCTGCCCGGTATCGAGGATCGGTCTGAGGTGGGCGTAACGGGGCGATCGTATCGGCCCGCGCAGCGCGAGTTGGCATGCGGCTTCGACCCGGGCTGGTGAGAACTTACGAGACAGACGCAGGACCGCCAACGCCGGGTCGTAGCCGGCCTCCTCGATGGAGGCTGCTTCGAAGATTTTGCCGATCACCGTCACCGTAGCCGGGCCCATCCGGGCTGCCCAGTCGTCAATCCGGGCCCGGTCCCAGGCCTGCCAACTGCGTCCCTCGGGCAGGTCCGCGTCGTTCGTCTGATACTGATTCACCGTGCTTGCCGGCAACAGCAGGTGGCTGGTCAGGCGCTCATCAGCCCGATAGACCTCCAGCATGGTGTCCGTGACGCGAAGGTCAACGAGAGAGCCGATGTGGCTGAAGGGGACGGAGTAGAAGTTCTTCGCCCAGACCACATGGGCGTTCTTGTTCACCTTGCGCCGGTAGGACCACGTGCTGATCTCGAACGGGGCTGCCGGCAGCGGCTGCATCAGCGGCAGCTCCTCGGTGGTGAAGACGCTCAGCCGGGACCCGGCGCGTTTCTGGAACGGTTCCCGGTTATAGGCATCGATCTGCTCATAGACCCGGGTGCGCAACTGCGCCAGGGACGTGAACTGCTCGTGCCTGAGCCCTGCGATGACCCAGGTCGCGACGTGGGAGACCGTGTTCTCGACGCTCGCCTTGTCTTTTGGAGCCCGAACTCTGCCCGGCAGCACGGCGGCCGAGTAGTGCGCCGCCATCTCGCGGTAGGCGTCATTGAGAACGACCTCTCCCTCGCGGGGGTGGGAGATCACCCCGGTCTTCAGGTTGTCGGGTACCAGGCGCGGGACGCTGCCGCCGAAGAAGGCGAACATGGCCGCATGGGCGCGCAGCCACGACTCCTGCCGCATATCCAGGCTCGCTTCAACGAACGCATACCGGCTGAAAGGCAGGCAGGCGACGAACAAATACACCTTCGAGATCTCACCCGTGGTCGGATCCAGCAACTGCATCGTGGGACCGGACCAGTCGACCTCGATGCTGCGGCCGGCCTTGTGACCAACCCGGGACGACGCCCCAGTCACGGCGGCATGCTCGCCATAGAGCCGGCAGAACCGGTCATAACTCATCACCGCCTGCCCTGCGCGAGAAGACGCGTCGAGATACTCCTGGTGCAGCAGCTTCAACGTCACCCCCACCCGGGCCAGCTCGGTGTGCACCCGAGGCCAGTCCGGCTGCGCAAAGACACTCTCGCGGACCCCGCGGCCGGGAAACAACACCGAATACACCTCGGCCTCCGACAGCTCGGCAACATCATCCCAACCGAGACCTGCCAGCTCCGCCGCGTCGAGGACCGCCTGAATGCTGTGCCGGGATATCCCATGAGCGGACTCAATTGCTCTTCGCGACAGGCTTTGATTACGCAGCTGCAACACCAGCTTCGCCTTGATCTTCCGTACCATTACCGGTACTCCTTCCACCATGTGTCCGTCACGTGGTGGAAGGAGCTTTTCAGGTGGTGCTCAACCACACCAACAGTGGTGCCCAACCACACCAGTCGCGCTACCGGACGATGGCGCTCACCCGCACCACAAGTGGAGACCACAGAAGCCAATATTCACATAGTGTAAGTGACGATGTTCGCGAGGTAACCCTTGTCGTACCAGTCTGCCTTTGCAACCGAACTTCGAATCTCCTCGTACATGATCGCTTTCGCGACGAGGTCGCGGAAATACTGTCCGTTAATTTCGTCATTGGACGTTTCCCAGATTTTGGCAACGCTCTCCGCAAAGGCGACAAAGTTCTTTTGGGCGCCGGCGCTGACGACGTGCGGTCTTTGATCCCAAGAGACCACATATCTTGCTGCGTCAGTTTTCGTGAAGACTTGGCTTCGTGGATGTGTGGCCACAAACTTGTTGGCGTCGATTGTGGCGAGCTTGTTTCGCTCGTTGAGATACTGTCCGCGAGTTCGCTCGTAATACCATTTGGTTTGATAGCTGACGCCTGGACGGGCAGGGACGAGCTGTCTGCGCGAGAGCTCCTCTATCCGTATGTGGAAGGGGCTGTTGGAGAAGAAGTCCGCCTCACTTACTCTGTTCTGGCTGTTGGCAAAGCGTGAGATTTTAGGCACGAGTTCGACTGCCTTTTCGGGGTCCACGACGACCAGTTTCATGGGCACGAAGACATCACTGAGTACCGAAGAATTGCCGTTTTCCCTAGCCACGTAGAAAAGAGATGCTGTCGTCTGGCCGCCGTTGACGATTTGAAGGTCGGTGAGTGACGTAGCTCTCAGGCCGTCAGAGCTTCGCACTAGGCCAGTGGCCGTGGCTGTGATGCCGTTGTTGTAGGCCATGAACATCTCAGGTTCAGAGAGAATGGTGGTCTTGATGCCCTTATTGACCTTTCCGCGTCCGCTCAGAAACGAGCGGACATTTCCTTCGAGTAACCGACTTCCGAATTGTGCATACAAATCTGCGACTAGGGCCCCAGGGACTGCGGCCATATAAGTGGCGAAATCGGAAGAATCGCCGCATATTTCAAGAATAGCCAGACCCTCGGGAACCCACTTCGTCAGGTTGATTTCAAGAGCTTCGCGGCCCTGCTGAGATTCCTGAACTTGATGCAGTCTTTGCAGGTCCCACAGGTGGAAATCGATGGGCACGCCGTTGAGTTCTGAGGACGGGACCCCTTTCATCCGGTCGCTGAGGCGCCCGTTGGTAATTAGATAGAGTCGGTATCGTGCGACAGCTCTGCCCCTGCGGTGGAGGTCCTCGGCTAGTTGATAGGCGGCCGAACTTTCTTCACGGCCGATAGTAAATTGTCCAGAAACGGCTTCAGTTAAGAAGTTCTCGAGGGCCGTGAGGCGCTTCTTTGCCTCTGTGGCAGAAACTACATCGATGGAATCAGAGCTAGAGTGCAGGAGCACTGCTAATGACACCGATTCATCTGCATCATCTAGGTCATATGCGTTGACGGAGAGTTTCCTGTTGCGCTGACCCGAACCCTCAAACTGGAGAACAGTGAAGTTTTCGACTTCGCCGGCTTCAGCAAAGCGCTCAGAGACCTCTGCCATGAACGCCATGGAGGTATAGTCGTTATCGACTGCTGCTCTCGCATTGACGGTGTTTTGCAATTCTGCGTGGAAGTCTTCAAGATTCATTGAAAGATGCCTTTCCCGGGATCTCTATTAACTCCAGCTGTGGAAACTCGCATTCATATGAGGCCAAGTCTGCCAAGTCCAGAGCGTACGAGACCCGGCTTACGCCGTCGGGTAGCATGCTGGGCTCAATGCGGGGGAATGAATCACGCACCTCAAGGTATCGAACACCTGTGGCGAGGAAGTGCATGTCGGCGTAGATGTCATCAGATCGATCGAAGCGGAGCTCGGCGAGCCGGCTCGTAAGTTCAAATCGAGGCACGCCAGCGCCTTCGAGGAGTCTTTCTGTCTCGTCTAGGAGCTCGGGAACTGTCATGGCTCCAGGAGTCTCCGCCAAGGCGTCATCAGCAGATACGACGCAAAGGTACAAGTGCTCCGTTGCTAGTCGATGGAGTTGGTTTTCTGACGAAATCTGTATGCGTCGCGCCCGGCTGTGAACAGTCTTTACCTCGATGAGAGGCCCGCCTGGGAATTGAAAGTCTTGATCACTTTTAAACGGCCCGCGCCAAGCCTCCATCACGTGAGGAATAGAGTAGGTCGGGACCAGCTTCCAGAAACCCACCCACAACTCGCCGAAAAGACCGCGCGTGGCTTCCAACGAAAGGCGCTGGCTCGGGCCGGCCTGGAGGAGGGTGCGCCAGTCCTCGACACTCGCGATGAACGCAGAAAGTCCTTGAGATTCAGAACTGGTCTCGGAAACGCAGTCCACGATGTGCGCACAGAGCTGAACGAACACGTCAGTGAATTTGGGCGTCCTGAGCGTCAGCAGAAGTACCCAGTTGCCGTCGATAGTTCTCTGTGTCCGAGTGACGTCGACGGCATCGGACAGCTCCGGAATTCCGGGTTTAAGGCTACTGATGGAACAGAACATCGGCTGCCCCGCTTGGTCAGTGCCGCATACGAGGCGAAGCTCGAGATTTGGATCGATCTCAAACGTTCTGGGCAGTTTCGTTTCGATAGCGCTTAGCCAAGCCGCTTCAACGGGGTTAGACATCGTCATCCTCGTCAGTCCCCGCGTACTCGACGAACCACTGTTGCTGGGCAACTGTATTGATGAGGTAGCGAACGTCGCCATCGCGGTTGTTTATGTCGAGACGGTCGCCAGGGAATGCGAGCTTGATCCCTACGATCCGCTCATGTTCAAGGCTCGCAACTTTTTTGCGGTCCTTGTCTGGTAAGTCCTTGAAGTTCGGCACCAGAACATAGACGAGCAACGTAGGTTTTGAAAGGTGCTGATAGATGGCTGATTCGGGGATTTGCTTGCCCTCGTACTCGAGCTTGAAACCCTCGTTGAGTGATTCGTCCAGAGAGGCATCCAGTATTTTTCTCAGGTCGTCGCTACCCGCTAGCCTGCTGCTCTTTCCAGACACTAGCAATTCCTCAGTGGCTCCAATGGTCATAGTTCGCCTAGGAGGATGGATTTTCACACCGCCAAACGACTCTTCGGAGTCGACAGTCTTCGTGCCGTTGACGAAAACGACGTCCCACGAAGAGAACTTGGCCGACTTGTTGTTCTTCACGAACTTGCTAATGGAGTTCCCGTAAAAAAGCTCATCCATTTTGTGAGCCGTGTATTCGTCCAAGAATGTGGCGACCGTGCCTTGCGGAACGTCTGCGAAGCGTGGGTAGCCGCGCTGGGTTTCCTCGGATTGGCCGAAGGTTCGGGTAAGCGTCTCGGCAAGGGAGATGGCAGCATCCCTATTGTCCCTTATGGTCGTTTTTCTCGAGTCAAGTCTCGACGTCTCGATGCGTCGTCCTATGAGGCTAATCACTTTAGGTTCCACTGCAGCTGATTTGGACTTGTTTTTTGCTGTAATCAAAAGGGCCCCGGGATGCATGCGAATGGACAGGCCGAAGTCCAAGGGAGTCAGAGACTGGCGTCGCATGAGTTTAAGGTCGGAACGCAGCTCGGCTACAGCGTCAGCAATGAACCGGTAATCGGCGGCAACTCCTGGATCAATCCAGATCCGGCAGAGATCTTCGTACTCGTCCCTGTAGCCAAACCAACGAGCCATCTGCATCATGGTGTCAGCTGCTCGGACGTTTCGATAGTAATAACTGACCATGAGACCTTCAAGTGTGAGACCCCGGCTAAGGACGTCGCCTCCTATGGCAATCACACGCTTCGGCATCTCAGCACTTTGTTGCTGTTCCTTGAGCAACTTTTCGGTATCCGAATTGAAAGTCCTGACCGTAATTTCAGTGACAGAGCTCGGTAGCGACGCCAAGACTTCCGCCCAATTAAACTCCGCCGTTGCGTAGAAAGCCTCAAAGGTGGACTTCAGATCATCAATAATGTGGTTTTGGACGCCCTCGTTGTAGAGGATGGCATGCGCTTCGAGTGCATTCTTTATGACATCAAGTTCATGTTTCACCAACTCATGCAAATGCATCTGGACCTTTTTGAATCGGGAAATGTTGATGAGCATCGCGCGGCGTTTGTCTTCGTGTCCTCGAAGATCACGAACCGCATTCGCCACAACATAGACGCGAATCGCGGTCCTCAGGCTGTCAGGTATGGAATGGATCGCGTGGTGCTGCCTGTGCTTAAGCGGGAGCAACGGCTCAACATCATGGAGGTCTATGACGTTCTCGTTGTTCACGTCGTCCTCCGTGCCAAAAGTTTTCATGGCACCCACATAGTTTGTGGGAGCCTCCAAACCGTATACAAAGTCCTTCGGAAACAGGTCAGGGTGTACTTCGCCGTCATTGACGGTCTCTGCGTTGTGGTCAATGAGGATGTTGGCAAATGGGGTAGCTGTAATGGCAACGTATGAATTACGGGAAAACTTGCCTAGAAGCTTTCGGATGAGGAAGTTCGTTTTCGTTGGATCGTCTTCCTTGCCAGTGTTGACAGAGCCATAGTCAGATTCGTCGTCAACTAACAAGAGCGGGAGATCGATCCGTCCATGCGACTTTGGCTGGTCGTTCGTCCAGTCGATGAGTGCCGCAAGCACATGGACGTTCTTTTTTACGACGAATATGAAGGGGTTGGGCGACTCCTCTGAGACACTGATGCTGGTCGCATCCTTGCTGGCCTGTAAGAAATCCTGAACCACGGTTGTCATACCAGTGGCATACGTCAGCTGCTTGTTAAGCCGTCCGACACCAACAAACCTGTCTGCAGCCGCCCCGGTTCCGGATCTCAAAACATTGCGACTCGAATCCTTCCCCAGAAACCCCTCGTCGACACGAATCTGCGTCTGTTGCCTCAGCGATTCTGTGTTGCCGGCCAACAATACGATTAGACGATAACCGGCGTCAGCTGCCTTGTTGAGAAGCCCCAAGTAGGTTTGCGTCTTGCCAGACTGCACATCGCCGATGATTAGGCCTTTTCGGGCCCATGGCCCAAGCGCCGTGGGATCTCCAACGTAGTCCAGGATTTCGTCAGTAAACTCCTCCATTTTTTCTAGGACCCTAGTAGTACTTTGTTAGGTTTTCGGCGAGGGGCTTTTAATCGCGGGCCTGACCTGTTAATTTCGTTGCGTGGGAATG
The DNA here is from genome assembly GCF_024294965.1 of Pseudarthrobacter humi. Lineage (NCBI taxonomy): Bacteria > Bacillati > Actinomycetota > Actinomycetes > Micrococcales > Micrococcaceae > Pseudarthrobacter > Pseudarthrobacter humi. The sequence continues at coordinate 45 of NZ_JANCLV010000007.1, read as the reverse complement.
GAAGAGACTGGGCTGCGGGTCGAGCTGGAGAATTACGTCGGGGAG
>NZ_JANCLV010000006.1:268766-274016 GCF_024294965.1 Pseudarthrobacter humi | reverse complement strand
GCTTGCCCGTCGAAAACAGGTGGCGTATCTCCGCCCAATCATCCAAATTGATCACCTTCCATAATGGTCGGTGGCCCTATTTTCAGTTGGCGTTCCTGGCCCTATTTTCGGTTGGCGTTAACAAGCACGGATAGTGAGTCTCGACGTCCTCTTGGGCCAACGTCTGAACAACCGGGTGGACTCGTGGGTGCCGCAGTGTGTTAAGTCGAACGAGCACCAACACTGCGGGTTACTCACTTAGAAGGCTCTGAGCTCAAATCGCTGTGTTTTGACAACGCTCACGCCTCACGCGACTAGGGCGTGTCGCCCAAATAGGTGGCAGCTAGCTGGAAAACTTGGGTGCTTATCTCGTTTCCAAGTCTTTACCGATGATCAGGGGGCCCGCGTTGATCCGTTTCTGCCCAGTTCCGACGGCCAGCGCGACCGCGCGTTCCGGAACCACGCCAGGTCGCGGAGGGCATCGTCTACCGTTACCGGTGCGAGATCGCCTGGCGGGACCTGCCGGAGCAGTTCGGTCCGTGGCAGACGGCGCGGAAGTGCCACCGCCGTTTCGCAGCAGGCCGGATCTGGGACCGGATCCATGACGTCCTGCTTACCCAAGCCGACGCCGCCATGGGAGAGCGACTTCCGCCAGCAGAGGGGGAGCCCCCCGAATTACAGGAAACGCTGGACCGAGCCTCACGACCACGCCGTCGGGCGTTCCTGCGGCGGGCTGAGCACGAACCACCACGACAGCGACGGGAAATACAGGCCCCAGGCCTTCATTATCGGGCCTGGCCAGGGCTCTACCTCGCAGATTTTTCCCATGTCATTGACGCCATCACCTTCCCGCGCGCCGGAAAGGCCGGGCGCGGACCCGCTCCGACGCGGTGATGGGTGACAAAGCCTATACCTCCAGTGCCAACCGTCCACTCCTGCGGGCGAGGAAATCAAGACCGTCATTCCCGAACCCAGAGACCAGGCCGCCAACCCCAAGAAACAAAGGCGCCCGCGGCGTCCGACCCAGCACGGGCAGCGCCGCCCACTCAGACTGCCGACGAAGACACCACCATAACGTCCGATACTGCCGGGTCACGACCCGCATTCGAATTCCAAATGGGGACTATCAGAAAATATCCGTTCTAGCCGCCAGATCGAGACGTGTCCTCCGGATGTGGCCCCTGACGAGGCTAGCCGCGACGTCGTGATCACGCCGTTTGATGCTGTCCACAATCAGCCGATGTTCGGCATCGGTGGCCCACTGCCGCTCGGCGCTGAATCCCTGAGCAAACACCCGTCGGTAGTGCTGGGTTGAATTCCAGAATCGCTCAATGAGTTCATGGAGGAGCGAAAAGTTGCCTCCCGCGTAGGTCAAGAGATGGAATTCCCGGTCGACCCTCAAAAATGTCTCAATGTCCGAAGCTTGGGCAATCTCCTCCACCAATTCATCTAGGCGCCGAACTTGCTCCTCGGAGAGGCCATCAATACTTTCCCTAATGGCAAGGGACTCAACCTGTTCACGGAGTTTGTAGATCTGGTCGAACTCAAATGCGTCAAGCTTCGAGACCCAAGCTCCACTGTTCGGAACAATGCTGACCAACCCCTCCGCCTCAAGGAGTTTCAAGCTTTCCCTCACCGGAATGCGGCTCGCGCCGAATTTTTCAGCCAGCATCTCTTGACCGATCCGTTCTCCCGGGGCCAGTTCGCCGCTGATAATCATGGTCCTGAGCTGGTCTGCGATCCGGGCACCTGCGGCCCTTGCTGTTCCTCGCGATTTCATTTCCACGGCTTCAATCCTGACTTGCGGCATAACACCGAATGTATCCACACGGACTCACGAAAGTGAGTAATCTGAAAGCGTAGTAGTGTTCCGCCTCAACGTCACGCCCGACTCAGATTGGCGCCTGAGGCAACACGACTGCCACTGGATCCATTGTGTCAGACGGTAGATGGAACCCGTGGTAAAAGCACACCCCTTGAGGCTCGGACCGAACGGATAAGTCGAAGGGTAGGCGTGAGGTTTCCAGCGCCGTCCGTCTAGAGCAAAATGGCCGTGCTGACCCGCACTTCTCTCAAGCGAGCTTGCTAAGGAGGTCGGAAGCCTCCGCGAGCGCTCCCCTGAAGCGGTTCGCGGAAGGCTCTCTACAGCAGTCATCGGCGTCATGCCGTGACACCAAAAGCCATCCATGAACGACCAAAGAATCTTCGCTGTTTGTCATTCTGAACCTCCATCATCGCTGGACGGGCCCTCCGCGCAACCAGGGCGCGATGCGCCGGTCCGGATCCAAAATTTCACTCGGCGCTCCTCCGTCGCTTATCTCCTCGCGAAATCTAGGTCCATGACCGGTGCCCCAAGTGGCACTCCGGCCCCTCATACCCAGCGGTGACTCCTCTATCAGAACGACGCCGAAATCTAACAAGCACGACCGGCGCCCGCCAGTCGCTGAAAGAGAAGGAATATGGAAACACTAACGATCAAAACGCCCGCGGACGTACTCAGTTTCGTCGGACACACCCTGGGGTTCTGGCCGCGCGAAAGCCTCGTCGGCATCACACTTGTCGAGAACCATGTCGGGGCCACACTGCGCGTTGACCTGCCGAAGCCGGGGTCAGAGATCAGCTATGCACAGACCATCGCCGAATACCTAGCCCATGACGCTAAGGCTGCCAGCGTCGTCTTCGCCCTCTACACAGCGTTGCCCGCTGAAGCCGGACGTGCCAAGCCTCACGCCGCAACCATCGCGGCACTAACAGGGGCCCTTGCCGAGCGGGGAATGTCTATCCGCGACGGGCTCCTCGTCGGAGACGACGCAGTTTCCCAATACGACGGCGATCCCATGGCCGGACCATCGCTGCCTCTGTCGTCGACGCAGTCCAGCCAGATCAACGCCGAGTTCGTGTACCGCGGCAGCACCATCGCCCCTACAAACCGCATCACTTTGCCGGCCTCGACCAAAGAAACACAGACCGCGGACGCCGTCGAAAATTGCGTGAAATCGATGCAGAGCCTGATCGTCCAAGATGCTATGGACCAGGCCCGGGCGCTTTGGACAGAAATGCTGGACGCAAAATCCTTCCCGGCCGACGAGCAGATCATCAGCCTGATCGCGGGCCTCCAGTTCCCCACCATTCGGGATCAACTCGTGGCGGACATCCCCGGAATTGACGAGCCCATGGACCGAGTTCTCCTGGCCCAGACGAACAGCAAGCCGCACTGGCCCCGGGTCGAGTAGGCCGAGCAGCTGCTGCTGCACGCTTACACACGCAGCAGCACCGGACACTCCGCCCCAATCCTCACCGCCATCGCCTTCATCAATTGGTGCGAAGGCCATGGCAGCAATGCACACCAGTTCCTACAACTCGCCCTCGAAGCCGGCCCCGGCTACCACCTGGCCAGGCTTAGCGTCCTCATGATCAGTTCCGGATCAGTGGCCAGGTCATGCCGTTCCCCCCGCAGTCCTGCATGAACAAGTATCAGAGCCGAAATGCCGGACCGACCGCAAACCTGGGTCGATCTAAAGAATAATCAGCACGTCATGTTGTACGCGGCCCTAGCCACCATGAGGTAGTGAACGCGCAAACCCAAGGGAAGGACGAACGAGGATGAACACCCAGCAAAGCCCTCGCAGGGCGGTCCGCGGTCCGCCGTAGGCAGCCGCTCCCCCAGACAACCAAATAGGTCTTTCCGGGATCCCACACACCCGGAACATCAGATCAGAGGCAAGAGTGTGGACACTGTCCACACGAAGAAACACAAAAAAGGCCCCTGATCAGGGAAAACACGTGCCCGAGGTGGGACTCGAACTGCATTCCAGAGCCCGCGAACACTGGGCTCCCGCGGAAACATCCGGAAACCGAGCCAATCCGACCCGTTTACGACCAGGTCCGAAGCACTAAATGTGGACAATGTCCACACCCCAAATCCGCCCTTCGGAGCGGCAGACAGGCACATTACAAGGACTAAAGCGGTCATCCGTCTCCGCACCAGACCAGTCTCCGCTATAGGCGGAGGCACGCGGCTTTCCGGTACGTAATCCAAGCATCACCAACGACTCGGCCACAGAGTTCCGTGGTTAGCGTTTCACAAGGTGCGAGACAATCATCCCCGCGCTGTCCTCCAACGAAACGTCGCCGGCGGCCACTCCCAAGACGAGATGGAACGCCTCATCAGTGCTGAAGTCGTGCCGGTAGCCGTTGATCCAGAGCATCAAAACCATCAGCGTCCACGCAGTCCGCTTGTTGCCGTCGATCAAGGGATGGAAGCGCGCCACCGACTCCATGAGAGCCGCTGCCTTCATCGCTAACTGCGGATAGGCTTCCACACCCATGACCGTCGTTGCCGGCCGTGCCAGAGCCGAGGCCAGGAGGCCGATGTCTCGGATATGGAACCCGTACCGGTCAACGACCTGCAACGCGTCCTCAATCTCGAGGTACGCGGTCACGCATCCTCAAGGCGCGTCAAGAGCTCAGCGTCATGGCTCATCACGAAATCCAAGCCCTCGCCGATCTCGCGGCCGCGCCGGTGACGCTGCAGCACGAGCTCTGCACCCTGAAGCAGCAACGCAGACTTCGAGGTGTGTTCCTCGGCCGCGAGCTGCTCCAAACGACGATCCAGATCTTCGGGGACACGCAGATTCATAGCCATGTACCAATGGTACCAAATCAGTACCACTGATTACTCCAATTGCGGGTAACCAACCGAGGACGCGTACGGACATTGGCATAGTCAGCCGGTAACACTCCAGTAACGCCATAGATGCACAATGAGCGACAAAGACAGAAGCACGCGTCGGTCCTGCCCTTTCCTCGTAGCGACCGGGAGGTCACAAAGTGATGGTGCACAGGCATCACACCCGTTCTCAAACCCATCGTCAATGGGAGGCAGCAATTCTGTCTCTCGGAATAGTAGCCCTTGTCTCAGGCTGTAGCTGTACCGGGCCAGCTGCGCCGACCGACATGGGTGCTCAAAGCCAACTTCCCACGGCGAGTTCCGACACGAGGGGCGGTAGTGGCGGATCCACCGGAAGCAGCGGTGGAGGCGACTCAGGCAGCGGAAGCAGCGGTGGAGGCAACGCAGGAAACGGAGACAGCGGACACAGCGGAGGCGACGGCGGAGGCGACGCAGGCAGCGGACGCGGCGGTGCAAACCCGGTGGTCTATGAGTGGGGTTTGCCCTCAAGCGATATCAGCGTCACTGGAAACGATGGACCCGCCTACGGCAGTCTGAGAAGAGGATGCCAGGAGGGGCAGGACTTTGTCTTCTCGGAGGCC